>JBDTLY010000126.1:0-8374 GCA_039934535.1 Casimicrobiaceae bacterium
GTTCAACGCGAATCCGGTCTCGTTGTCCACCGGCGTCTGGATCCAGGGTTTCATCGCGATTACGCTGCGCAATACGATGATTTCGCGGCATTCGACGGCCGTGCAGTTCGACGGGAACCTCGCCAACGCAAACGGTGCGCTGGACATCGTCAACAGCGATTTCACGCAAAACTCCGCCGGCGTTTACTACGCCGCCACCGCTACCGGTGGAACCAACCAACTTCGGATCGTCGACACCCAGATCACGAGCACCACTAACGATGCCATCAACGTCGCCAATTCGGCGAGCAACCGAAATACCTTTTTGACAATGAGCCGTACTACCCTCGGTCAGGCAGCAAACGGCATCGTCATGGCCAACTCGGCCGTCGACATCGTAAATGCGAGGGTCATACTCGAGATGGACAATTCGCAGGTGATCGGCACCAACTTCGGAATCGACCTCAATTCTCCCAACGGCGCCAAGACGCACGCTCTCATTCGCGAGTCGACCCTGGCACACGACAACACGGTACTCAGGACACGCGGAACTGCGCGCGTCTCGGCGAGCCTGATTCGTTCCGAGATCAACAATTGCGGTACCGTGGTCGATCACGGTATCGGCACCATCCGCCTCGAAAGCAATCACATCGTGCTTTGCAGCGACGATTTCGTGAACAACGGAAGCGCCGCGATAGTTTCCGACGGCAAGAACATCGTGCATGACGTCGATAATCTTTCGGGCTTCACCTACATTACCCCGACACCCATTTCGGTCAAGTAGGCGCCCATGCTGACTTTTGACGAGGGAGACGTTCCATGCAGCATTTCCACCGGGTGATTCGTCTGCCGATCGCCGCGCTTGTTGCAGGCGCGATGATTTCGCTTGCCGCACCATCGGCAATCGGGGCTTCGCAACGCACGTTCGTCGCGTCCTACGGCAGCGATGCGAGCGCCAACTGCAACCTCGCAGCCCCTTGCCGAAGTTTCAATGCCGCAATCGCGCAGACCCTTGGCAACGGCGAGGTCGTGATCCTCGACACGGCGGGCTACGGACCGATGGTAATCACCAAGTCGCTCAAGGTCATCGGCCCGTCGGGCGTCTACGGCGGCATCAGCGTGCAAGGCGGCGTTTCAGGGATCACGACCGGAATTGTCATCAACGCGGGCGATTCCGACGATGTCACCCTCCGCGGGCTCGACGTCTCGGGCGTGCCTGGCGGTGCTCCGCTACCGCTGATCGGCATCGACATTCAGAATGCAGGGGCGGTCCACATCGAAAAAACGTCCATCGGCAACTTTCCCGAAGACGGCGGCGCGTGCATCAACATCGCGACCGCAAAGACAATGCGTATTTATGTCGTCGACAGCTTTCTGCGCCACTGCCTCACCGGAATCTACGCCAACGGAAGTGTCGTCTCTGCCGGCCGCAGCGCCCTGTTCGTCGACAACACGCGGATCGAGCGTGGATTCAACTCGAACGTGGCCTCCTTGTCCAACGGTGTCTGGATGCAGGGCTTCATGGCAGTATCGCTGCGCAACACGATGATTTCCCGGTACGCCAATTCCGTGAAAGTCGACGCCAACCTTTCCGGTGCCAGCGGCGCACTGGACATCATCGACAGCCTGCTGACGCAGAACACCAACGGCGTTTATTTTTTGGGAACAGGCGGAGCGGGCAATTCGCAGCTCAAGATCGTCGGGAGCCAACTGACCAGCCTGACGAACGACGCGTTCAATATCGTCAACTCCGCAATCGGCCGCAATGTCTTTTTGACGATAAGCGGAACGCGCATCCAGAGCGCGGTAAACGCGGTGACACTCCAGAATTCGGCCGCCGATGCGAATACCAGAATGTACGTGGAAATGGATACCTCGCAGGCGTTTAATATTACGAATGCGGTCGATCTCAATTCGACCAACGGGTCAAAATCCTACGCGGTCGTACGCGATTCCACGTTCGCGCATGTCAATACAGCCATCAAGACCCGCGGGACAAATGCTTCAGTCAGCCTGATACGGTCACAGATCAACCAATGCACGATTGCCGTCGATCATGGTGCCGGCGTCGTTCGCCTCGATGGCGCCCACGTCACCAAGTGCGCAGATGGGTTCGTGAACAACGGCAGCGGCAACATTGTCTCCAACGGTCAGAACATGGTTCACGATATCGACAACCTGTCGGGCTTCGTCTACATAACGCCGACGAAAATCACGCTTCAGTAGTCATCATCCGGCACGATCACTGCCCGCGAAAGGAATCACCGGCAGACGTGGTGTGTGTTCAGAACTGGGAGATTGAGATGCGACATTCAACCTATCTGCGCTGTATTCGTGCTATCGCTTCGGTATCGGTCGCAATCATGCTGGTCGTGGCGACGGGGGCGTCAATGGCGGCACAGTCGCAGCGCACCTTTGTCGCGTCCTACGGCAGCGATGCGAGCGCCAACTGCAACCTCGCAGCCCCTTGCCGCAGCTTCAACGCGGCCATCGCGCAAACCAGCGGCGGCGGCGAAGTCGTGATCCTCGACACCGCTGGGTATGGTCCGATGGTGATCAACAAGTCGATCAAGATCATTGGCCCGTCGGGTGTCTACGGCGGCATCAGCGTGCAAGGCGGCGTTTCAGGGATCACGACCGGTATCGTCATCAACGCGGGCGACACCGACGAAGTCACGCTGCGCGGGCTCGACGTTTCCGGAGTTCCCAGCGCACTAGGACCTTTCCCGAACATCGGCATCGACGTACAGAATGCAGCCGCGGTCCACATCGAGAAATCGTCGATCGGCAACTTCACCCAGGACACGAGCGCCTGCTTGAACGTCGCCGTTGCCAAGACGACGCGCGTCTATTTGATTGACAGCTTTGTGCGCGAATGCAACGTCGGCATCAGCGCCAATGGCACTGCCATCCCGGCGAACCGGGCATCGGTGATCGTCGACAACACGCGTATCGAGCGCGGCACCAACACCGGCGCGCTTGGCACGACCATTGGCGTTCACGCGCAAGGGTACATGGACGTTTCGCTGCGCAACAGCATGATTTCACGCGAAAGCGTCGGTATACTCTTCGATAACCTGCCGGCCAGCAACACGAGCCACGTCGAAGTCATCAACAGCGAACTCACGAGGAACAATACGGCGCTGCAGGTAGTAAATGGCGCGACGGGTGCGTCCCCGCAAGTATCCATCGTCGGTAGCCAGATCTTCGGCTCGACGGATGTCATGCTGATTTCGAACACGGCCACCGGCGCCAACACCTGGATCAAGGTCGCCGACAGCTATTTCGCTTACACGAGCGGGGGTGGAATCCAGTTCGCCAACTCGGCCGCGGACAACAACAGCCGCATGTCGCTCGAATTCGTGCGCTCGCAGATCAGCCACATCACGACGACCGCGATTGATCTTAACGCAACGAACGGCAACCAGATGACCGTCGACATGCGCGATTCGAGCATGTCGAACGCCAACACGCTGGTGAAGACCTCCGGATCCGGATCCTCGCTTAATGTGAGCATCATTCGTTCGAATCTGCACCAATCGACGATCGCGATCGACCACGGCCAGGGCGGCGTCCAGCTCACCAGCTCGAACATCAACTACAACTCGAACGACTTTGTGAACAACGGCAGCGGCAACATCATTTCCGATGGCCAGAACCAGACTTACAACAATACGAATACATCCGGATTCACTTACATCAATCCGACGCTCAATCCACCGAGGTAACGCTCAGCGGGACCCGCTGAAATCCATGTGACAGCCCGAAATCGGAATGGCGACCAACCGATTCGAGGAGATGGCAATGCGAGAACGTTCATTCACGTGGTTGAAGCGTCCTTTCGTTTGGGTGCCGGCACTCACTGCGCTGCTCGTGACGTCCGCTCCGGCGTTGGGGGCCGCCCAGCGCACGTTCGTGGCATCGTACGGCCTCACCGCCAATACGGCGTTCAACTGCTCGCTCGCAAAGCCCTGTCGGGCCTTCAATGAAGCCATCGGCGTTACTTCTTTGGGTGGCGAGGTCGTGATCCTCGATACCGCCGGCTACGGACCGATGACAATCAACCAGTCGATCAAGATCATCGGCCCGTCCGGTGTCTACGGCGGGATCAGCGTAACGGGTGGCGCCAATCCAACGACGGGCATCGTCATCAACGCCGGGTTCAGCGATGTAATTACGCTCCGCGGCCTGGATATTTCTGGCGTACCTGGTGTCGCAGGGCCTTTTCCGCTCGTCGGCATCGACATCCAAAAAGCAGGCGCGGTTCACATCGAGAAGACATCGGTCTCGAATTTCACGCAGGACGCGAGCGAGTGCATTCGCATGTCGGTTACAGCGCCCGTTTCGCTTTTTGTAGTTGACAGCTTCCTGCGCGAGTGTGCGACTGGCGTTCACATCGACGGCACGACCGTCGGGGAAGCCCGGGCGACGATCGACAACACTCATATCGAGCAAGGGACCAATACCCAGAGCGGGACGGCGATCGTAGGCGTAAAGGCGACTGGGAACTACATGGTCAATATCCGGAAAAGCCTCATCTCCTCCGGGATCGTCGGCGTCTTGGCATCACAAACCGTCGACACCGACAAACCGTCGGTGACGATCGTCGATTCGCAGATTACGCTGATGGCAAACGGCGCGATCAAAATGGGCCCGGGTCCTGGACCGGCCGCCGCGGGCCTGCTTCGCGTCAATCTGCAGCGGTCGACGATCAACGAATCAACCGCCGCGGTGATGAATGGCTACGGAACGATTCGCCTGACCGACAACGTCTTTTCAAATGTCTCGCACCTGTTCGTCAACTGCGGAAGCGATCAGTTCTGGGGCCCGAGCTTTGCGACCAACAATACCGGAGTGCTCCTCGGTTCCAATTTTGGCATCGACTTCCTGAATGGAGGCGCCGGGCTTCTCGGATGCTCTGGATACAACTCGCCAGGGAAGATTGCGCCGTTCTAGTGGCGTGCGGAGTCAATCGATACAAAAGGACCGGCGACGCGTATCGCCGGACAGGTCTTAACCCGCGGCGTGCCCGAAATGGGCGCGCAGCGACACTTGGAGGTTTCCAATGGCGCGCCCAGTCCGTCACCTCAGCTTGAACGAAATCGCTTTCGTGTTCGCGTTGCTCGGCTTGGCCACGACCTCAGCGCCGGCCTGGGGTGCTGCGCAGCGCACTTTCGTCGCGTCGTACGGCCTTACCACGAACACCGCGTTCAGTTGCTCGCTGGCGAAACCCTGCCGTGCGTTCAACGAGGCCATCTCGGTCACCAGTCTCGGCGGCGAAGTCGTCATTCTCGATACGGCCGGCTATGGCCCTATGGTCATCAACCAGTCGATCAAGATCATCGGTCCGTCGGGCGTCTACGGCGGCATCAGCGTGCTCGGCGGTGCCGGCGGAATAACGACCGGCATCGTCATCAACGCTGGCGACAACGACGTCATCACGCTGCGTGGCCTCGACATCTCAGGGGTCCCCACCGTAGCGCCGTTCCCGAACGTCGGCATCAATATCCAGAACGCCGGCACGGTCCACGTCGAGAGGACATCGATCAGCAACTTCACGCAGGACACAAGCGCCTGCATGAACGTCGTTTCGCCGAAACCGATCAAGGTGTTCATCAACGACAGCTTCCTCCGCGAATGCGGCGAAGGCATCTTCGCCCGGGGCACCGGGCCCGACGACGCGGCACGGATCAGCC
Source organism: Casimicrobiaceae bacterium (assembly GCA_039934535.1). Lineage (GTDB taxonomy): Bacteria > Pseudomonadota > Gammaproteobacteria > Burkholderiales > Casimicrobiaceae > CAIWHR01. Next base: position 5,676 of record JBDTLY010000126.1, read on the forward strand.
TCGTCATCGACAACACGCGAATCCAGGACGGCCTCAATACCGAGGTGCCGGGGGCGACGGCCGCACTCGACCTCGGCGACGCCATAGTCGCCAGCATCCGCAATAGCGTACTTTCCTGGGCGGGAGGCGGGATATACGCGAGCAACGCGAACGTCAATGTCAAGAACCGCATCCACGTCATCAACTCGCAACTTTCCCGGTTCGGCGCGGCCATCGAAACGGCCGGCACACCGGGAGCCAGCGCTCACGTCACCATGGCGAACTCGCACTTCAACAACAATACCGCCGCCGTGATGCACGGCCACGGCCAGGCGATCTTCACCTCGAGCGTCGTCGCAAACAATGTCTTCAGCCTCCTCGACTGCGGTGGCGGCGCCGCCAACGTGACGTCGCTCGGCTACGGCGGAGGCAATGGCACCAACACGATTACGAACAACACGGACATCGGGCCATTTCCGGGCGGCTGCAGCGGCATCATTGTGCCGACGCAGTTCCAGGGAAAGTGAATTCGAACGCTGGGCGCCGCCCCGGGGACGGGCGGCGGCCTGTGATTCCGGGAGGGGTCATGCGGCACCCCTCACGTCCGTACCGCTCGAACTGTGTTTCAATCGCGCTCGGCGTCGGTCTCGCCGTGTTTTTCGCACCGGCCTGGGCGGCGCAGCAACGATCGTTCGTCGCCTCCACCGGCCTCGACACGAGTCCCTGCAATCTCGCCGCACCGTGCCGCAGCTTCAACGCGGCGATCCTGCAGACCAATGCCGGCGGTGAAGTCGTGATCCTGGACACTGCCGGCTACGGCCCCGTCACGATCACGAAGTCCATCAAGATCGTTGCGCCGGCCGGCGTGTACGGCGGTGTCAGCGTGCTGGGCGGCACAAACCCGACGACCGGCATCGTCATCAACGCGGCGCCTACCGACGATATCACGCTCGCCGGGCTCGCCATCAGTGCGCTGCCGGGCGCGCCGCCGCTGGCGCTGTTTGGCATCGACGTCCAGAGCGCGGGCGCCGTGCACATCGACCGTGTGACGGTCAGCAACTTCACGCAGGACCCCGGAGCGTGCATCCATGTCGCGCCAACGACGGTCACGCGCGTCTATGTCAACGACAGCTTCCTTCGCGGATGCCGGACCGGCATCTTCGCCGACGGGACGGCGGTCCCGGTTGCGGGGGACCGGCCTTTCGTGGTCGTCGACAACACGCGCATCGAACGCGGCCGGGGCGCCATCGTCGCCTATGGCGCGTGGCTGCGCGGCTACGCCGGGCTGTCGCTGCGTAACAGCGTGATATCCGAACAGAGGATCGGCGTGCAGTTCGACGGACTGCTCGCGAACGGCCCGAGCCTCCTCGAACTGATCAACGCAGAGATCATGTGCGGCGCGGCGGGGTCGCCCAACACCGGACTCAACGTGTCGAGCACGGCGGCGAACGGCCTAGGCCTCGTTTCGATTACCGGGTCGCAGTTCTCCAATTGCGAAGATTTGATCGTCGCCTCGAACACGGGAGTCGGCGCCATTTCGACGTTGAAGCTCAGCGACTCGCGGCTCTCCCACGCGGAGAATGGCCTCAGGATCCTGAATTCCGCCGCGAACGCCAGGACGGACGTCGACCTGGTGCGCTCGCAGATCTCGGAGACCGGTACATCGGGGATCGACGCCAACGCGACCAACGGCGGAGCGATCGCCGTCGATCTTCGCGATTCCACCGTCTCTACGAGCTTTGGTCCGGGTGTCAAGACCTCGGGCGCCGGTTCGTCCATCACGGCCAGCCTCATTCGCTCGTCCGTGCACGGTACGGTCACCGCAGTCGACCACGGCCAAGGGCGGGTCTACCTCGAACAGTCCCACATCACCCGCAATACCAACAGCCTGATCAACAACGGCAGCGGCGACGTCAAATCCGCCGGCAACAACTTCATCACGGACAACCTGGACGCGACTCCCGCGACGACGTACATCACGAGCTTCACGACGGTCACGCTGAAATAGGGCGAACGCAGGACGCCGGCGCGCGGCGGCACACTCCGGACACCGCCGCTAGGTCTCCACCGGGAGCTGCACGCCGAACATCGCTTCCCGGACCTGGAAGAGCTTGTCGCGCAGTTCAGCGGCCTTCTCGAACTCGAGGTTCTTCGCCGCCTCGACCATTTCCTTTTCGAGCCGCTTCAGCTCCTTCTCCATGTCCTTCTCGGCCATGGTTTCGTAGCGCGCCTTGGTCTGCGCGGCCTTGAGCTGCTTCTTGCCCTCGTCGGCGTCGTACATGCCGTCGATCAGGTCCTTGATGCGTTTCTGGACGCCAATCGGCGTGATGCCCATCTTCTCGTTCCACGCGATCTGCTTCGCGCGCCGGCGCTCCGTCTCGCCAATCGCGAGCTGCATCGAGTTGGTCATCTTGTCGGCGTAGAGGATCGCCATGCCGTTGATGTGCCGCGCGGCGCGTCCGATGGTCTGGATCAGCGAGCGCTCGGCGCGCAGGAAGCCTTCCTTGTCGGCGTCGAGGATCGCGACCAGCGAGACCTCGGGAATGTCGAGGCCTTCGCGCAGCAGGTTGATGCCGACGAGAACGTCGAACTCGCCGAGACGCAGGTCACGGATGATCTCGACGCGCTCCACCGTGTCGATGTCGGAGTGCAGATAGCGGACCTTGACGCCGTGCTCGTTCAGGTAGTCGGTCAGGTCCTCCGCCATCCGCTTGGTCAGC
>JBDTLY010000127.1:0-8369 GCA_039934535.1 Casimicrobiaceae bacterium
GGCCGGCATGGCCGACGGCGAAACCCACTACAACCTCGGCGTCGCGCTGCAGATGCAGCGACATTTCGCCGACGCGGCGCGGGCCTACCAGCGCGCGCTCGCATTTCGTCCTGACCTCGTCGACGCGCATTTCAATCTCGGCGTGCTGTTTCAGGAACAGGGGATGACCGACGCCGCCATCACGGCGTTCGGCGAGGTGCTGGCCGCCGATCCCGCCAACGTGGCGGCCTACCGGAACCAGGGCGAAGTGCTGTTCGCTGCCGGGCGGATCGACGCGTATCTCGCGAATTTCCGCCGCTTCGAAGCGCGCTGCCCCGACGCATTGCCGCTTGCCGTGCAGGCGCTCGTCGCGTGCCAGCTTCAGGGCGACTTCGCCGCGATCGAGCGGTACCTCGACGGCCTGCGGCAGGAGCGCTACGCCGCGCAAAGTGAAGCGGAGCTGGTCGACGCGCTGGAGGAACTCCTCTATCTGCTGCTGTATTTCGACGTCGAGCCGGCGATGTTGAACCACTTCTATGGCATGTACGATACCGTCGCCCGCCATGCGTATGGCGAGCCGGTGCCCAGGCCCGCCGCGCGGCGCGCGGGCCGCGTGCGCATCGGGTATCTTTCAGGCGACCTGCGCAATCACGTCATGGGCAAGATGGTCTGGGCGGCGCTCGAGCATCACGATAAGGCGCGCTTCGAGCTCTTCTTCTACGCACTGTCCGATGTCGACGACGAATGGACGGCGAAGTTTCGCGGCCTTGCCAACCACTTCCATGTGCTCGCGCATGTTCCCGAGCGTGCAGCGGCGGCGCGCATTGCATCCGACGACCTCGACGTCCTCGTCGACCTTGCTACCCACACGAAGAACGCGCGGCCCGGAATCCTGGCAGCCAAGCCGGCGCGGGTGCAGGTCACGCATGTCGCCAGCGCGGGCGCCGTCGGTCTCGCCGCGATCGATTTCAAGCTCACCGACGCATTTGCCGACGCCCCCGGCAACCAGGCGTTCCTGCTCGAGACCCTGCTGCCGATGGACGGCTGCGTCTATCCTTACCGTCACGTCGCGCCTGCGGTACTGCATCCGTTTCACCGCGAAGCATTGGGGATCGACGCGGACGCAATCACGATCGGCGCATTCGTGAGTCCGCTGAAGCTGTCGCGGCGCTGCCTCATGCTGTGGCGCGAGGTGCTCGCGCGGATCCCGCGCGCGCGCCTCGTATTCTCGCCGGTCGACCCGGCGTTGCGCGGCGCGATCGAGCGTCTTCTCGCTTCCGGCGGGATCGCGCCGGACCGCGCGCTGTTCATCCCGCAAGGGCGCGACGATGCCGAGAATCAGGCGCGCTACGCGCTCGTCGATTTCGTGCTCGACCCGATGCCGTATGGCGGCGTGAACGGGACGCTCGAGGCGCTCGACATGGGCGTGCCCGTCGTCACGCTGCAGGGCAGGCGCCATGGCGAGCGGACGTCGTATTCGATCCTCGCCAATCTCGGCGTGACCGAGACTGTCGCCACGAGCGGCACCGAGTATGCGGACATCGCCGTGCGTCTCGCGACCGATCCGGCCTTCATGCGCGACATTCGCGGCCGCATTCGCGACGGCCTCGGAAAATCCGTCCTCACCGACATGCCGGCGCACACGCGCTCACTCGAGCGGGCGCTCCTCGCCGCGTTGGCGGCCAAGGCACCCGAGGTGCTCCCCGCCGCCGGCGAACGGGCCGATGGCTGACGCGCGACTCAAGAATGCGGAGGCGCTCGTGCGCGGCGGCCAGGCCGCGCAGGCGCTGCCCGTCCTGTCGGCAATCCTCGCGAGCACGGGGACGTCGCCCGACGACGTGCGCGCGACACTGCTGCTGCGCGCGCAGGCCCGCGAGTTGACCGGGGACCTGGCCGGGGCGATCGACGATATTCGGAAGGCGATCGCTCGCCATCCGCAGGATGCACGGCTTCGCAATTCGCTCGGCATTCTGCTCGCCGATTCTGGCGACATTCCGGGTGCGATCGATGCGTTCACGGCGGCGACCCGCCTCGATCCCGGCTATGCGCGTGCGTGGAACAACCTCGGCAACGCGCTGAGTTCGGACGGACGCGCTGCCGAGGCGGCCGCCGCCGTGCGCCGCGCAGTCGCGGCGCAACCGGATTACGCGCTTGCGTGGGGCAATCTCGGGGCCATCCTGCAGGACCTCGGCGACCTCCCCGAAGCGCGCGTTGCCTGGCGCCGGGCGCTCGCGCTGAAGCCCGACTTGCGCACTGTCCAGGCACTGGCCGGCATCGCGCGTCAGCTGGGCGACATCGACGACGCCGTCGATCTTTTCACCCGCGCGAGCGCGGCGGCCCCCGACGACGCAAACCTGTCGCTGCAGCTTGCGGGAGCGCTCGCGGAACGCGACGATCTCGACGCATCGCGCCGTGTCTACGCCGATGCGCGCGCGCGGCATCCCGGTCTGTTGCGCGCTGCGTTCGGCGGCGCGCTCGCGCTGCCGATGGTGTACGACGACGCCGCGGCCGTGCAAACGGCGCGCGCACGCTACGAGACCGGGCTCGCGCAACTCGAGTCCGCCGTGCCCGCGCTTGTCCGCGGCCGTTCGTTCGCCGATGTGATCGACGATTTGCGCTGGACCAATTTTCTCCTGGCGTACCAGGGCGAGGACGATCGCGCGCCGCAGGCCCGCTTTGCGGCGATCATGGCCCGGGCCATCGACGCGGTCGCCCCGGAGTGGCGCATGCCGATGCGTGCGCCGGCGCCGGGTGCGCGGATCCGCGTCGGATTCGCCTCCTCGTTCTTTTCCGACGGGACCTGCGGCCGCTATTTCCGGAGCTGGATCGCCACCCTCGATCGCGCGCGCTTTGAAGTCATCGTGTACAACCTGCGGCGCGACGTGACGCCCTTCCTCCAGGAATTATCGGCGCACGTCGACCAGTTCCGCACGTTCACCGGCGCGACGCTCGCGCCATCGGCGATCGCGCCCGCCATCCGCGCCGACGCGCTCGACGCCCTCGTGTATCCGGAACTCGGCATGAACGCGCCGACATTCGCGCTTGCCGCATTGCGCCTCGCTCCCGTGCAGTGTGCGGCGTGGGGACACCCGGTCACGACGGGGCACGCGACCATCGACGCGTATTTCACCTGCGCCGCGATGGAGCCCGACGACGGCGCGCGGCACTACACCGAGCGATTGCTGGCCCTGCCGGGCATCGGTACCGAGTACGAGCGTCCCGTCGTGCCGGAGGGCGCGGCGCGCGCCAGATTCGGCCTGCCCGAAGGCGTGCCGCTCTTCCTGTGCCCGCAGTCGCTGTTCAAGATCCATCCCGACACCGACGCCTTGTTCGCGCGCGTGCTCGCCGCCGTGCCGGCCGCGCGGCTCGTCGTCTTCGAGGGCCGGCATCCGGCGCTCACGGCGAAATACCGCACGCGCCTCGCGGGTGCGCTCGCCCGCGCCGGGGCGGGCGGCGCCGAGCGCCTTCTCCTGCTGCCGCAATGCGGGCACGACGACTACCTGCGCATCAACGCCGTGTGCGACGCAATGCTCGACACGCTGCGCTGGTCCGGCGGCAACACGAGCCTTGACGCGCTCGCCGCCGGGTTGCCGATCGTCACGCGGCCGGGCCGCTTCATGCGCGGGCGACAGAGCGCCGCGATGCTGACAATGTCGGGCCTCGACGATCTCGTCGCGCGCGACGAGGACGACTACGTGCGGATCGCGGCGCGACTTGGCTCCGATGCGGAATTCCGAATGGGACTGGCGGCGCGCACGCGCGAGACGGCGGCAAAGCTGTTCGGCGATCCCGCGCCGGTGCGCGCGTTTTCCGAGGCGCTCGAACGCCTCGTGCGCGGCGGGTGACGAAGCGGTCCGGACCGTCCGGTCGTCAGGCGCGGGCGACGCTCCGCAGCGCCGATTCCAGGTCGCGCGTAAAGGCGGCCATGTCGAACAGCGGATGCGTGTTGCGATTGTCTCGGATCCGTGCGCGCAGTGCCCCTGCGGCACCGGGTTCGCGGGCGATCCGGAACGCCATCTCTTCGTAGCCGCGCAGGTCGGTCGCGGCCAGCTCGCCGAGGCCGATCGAATGGAGCTGGCTCGCCGCAACGCGACCCGCCATCGTCGCGCCCATGCACGTCAACACCGGCAGCCCGGCGAACAGGGCGTCGTTCGCCATCGTGCCGGCGTTGTAGGGCAGGGTGTCGAGAAAGAGGTCGGCGTGTGCATGACGCGCCAGGTGCTCGGCCGGCGCGACGCGCGATGCGAAGACGAGGCGAACGCCGCGCACGCCGCGACGCTCCGCCTCCGCGCGCAGGTTGCCGGTTGCCGTCGGACTGGCCGGCGCCAGCCACAGGACGCTTCCCGAAACGCCCGCGACGAGCCGCATCCAGACATCGAACAGGTCGGGCGCCAACTTGTAGGGCGCGTTGAAGCAGCAGAAGACGAAACCCTCGGCAGGCAGCCCGGCGGCCTCCCGCGAAAGCGTGTGCGGCGCAATTTCACGGCGCGTGTCGCTGGGACAGTAGCAATGCGGCAGGGGCAGCAGGCGCTCGGTGAACGACGGCTGCATCCCGGCGGGCGTGACGAGGTGGTCCGTGATCACGTAGTCGATGAATTCGGCGCCCATCGTGCCGAGATACCCGAGCCACGAGAGCGCGACCGGCGCGGGCCGCAGCGCGAAGATTTCGCTCCTCGCATGCGTCGTATATCCATTGAGGTCGATCAGCAGGTCGATGCCGTCGTCGCGGATGCGTCGCGCGGTTTCTTCAAAGCCGTCGTCGCTGCATTCGACGAAATGGTCGAACGCCGCTTCGATGCGCGAGCGCAGCGGGGAAACCTCGCGCGGCCCGATCGAATAGGCGAACGTCTCGAACTCGTTGCGGTCGTGGCGCTCCCAGACCTCGGCCAGCAGGAAGGCGATGGCGTGGGTCCGAAAATCCGACGACACGTATCCCAGCCTGCGCCTTCCGTTGCGCGCGCGCGGCGCACGGGTTGGCGCAATGCGGGCGCTTCCGGCAGAGGGAAGCAGCGAATTCGCCCAGCGCTGCGCGATGCGCAGCTGCGCCGCGGGCGGCATCGGCATCGACAGCGTCGTGAACGGATTGGCGATGCCCTTTTCCCCGTCGTCGCGGAACACACGCTCGAGGATGTGCGCGCACAGCGCGTCGCGCCCGAGCCAGTCGCACAGATGCGCGCGGCAGGTCGCAAGCAGCGTGGCGGCATAGACGAGGTCCGGATCGAGTGCCACGGCCCGCGCCAGCAAGGGTTCCGCGTGCTCGAAGTCGCTGCCGTCGACCATGACGGAGCCCAGGTTGGTGAGGATCAGCGCATCGTCGGGCGCGAGGGCCAGCGCGCGCCGGAAGCTTTCCTCGGCAGCGGCGAAATCGCGCAGATGGTGTTTGCAAATGCCGTAGTCGACCCACAGGCTGGCGTCGACGTCGTCCTTGCCGCGCAGGTGGCGTTCGAAGAGCAGGGCGGCCTCGGCATGCTGGCGCTCCCGGCAGAGCGCATGGACCAGATTGCCGAGGGCCTGGCGATGGCCGGGTTCAACGCGCAAGACATCGCGCCAGGTGTCGGCCGCGCGGCGTCGCTCGCCGGCGCCATCGAGTGCCAGCGCCAGGTTGTTCCGGATGGCAGCATTGCCGGGCGCGAGCGATAGCGCCATCTCGTATGCGAAAACCGCGGCCGCAAACTGCGCTTGCTGCCGCAGAAGGTTGCCGAGCTGGAACGGCGCGTCGGCAAAGCGTGGATCGCGCTCCATCGCCCGCCGCAGTGCCGTTTCGGCGGCGGCCGGATCGCGATGGCGCAAGGCGATGCCGAGCAATGTCCATGCGCGCGCGTCATCACTGCCCAGCGCGATAGCCTTGCGGCAAAGCGCTTCGGCGGCGGTCGCATCGCCGCGTTGCCATGCCGCGTGCGCGTCGCGAAGCGCGGCGTTGCCCGCTGAATTTTCCGGTCCCGCAGGCATCGCGATTCAGCGTGCGCCGGCGAGCTCGTTACGCACGAGATCGACGACCGCGCCCCAGTCGCCGAGCCGAGGCTGGCGAAACAGCCGCACCGTCGGATACCACGGGGTGTCGCCGGGTCGCGTATGCCACCGCCAGTCGGTCGCCGCCGCGAGCAGCATCCACGTCGGGCGCGCGAGCGCGCCGCCGAGATGCGCAATGCTCGTGTCGATGCAGACGACAAGGTCGAGCTCCGCGACAAGCGCCGCCATGCCGTCGAAGTCCTCCCGCGCCGGGAGCCGGTGCAACACCCGCGCTTCCGGCACGTCGTCGAGATCCTCCTCGTCCGCGCTCCGCTGCAGCGAGAACCAGGCGATGCCAGGAAGCGCGAACAATCGCGCGAGCGCAGCGAGAGGGATGTTGCGCCGGCGATTCAGCGTGTTCACGCGGCTTCCCGACCACGCGACGCCGACCTTGCGCACGCCCGCATGGGCAGCGAGCACGGCGGCGACTTCCGCGCGCCGCGCCGCGTCCGGGGCAAGGTAAGGCACCGCAGCGGGAATCGTCGAAGGCGTCACGCCGAGGATTCCCGCAAGCGCGATCAACGGCACATGCGCGTCGTATGGAGGCAGCGCATCGTCGGGACCATAGACGGCGGCCACACCCGGCACGCTCGCGAGCAGGCGGACGAGCGGCGCCTGCGTGCGGACGAGCACGCGCGCCCCGCGCGCGGCGAGCGGCTGCGCGAGCCGGATGAATTGCAGCGTGTCGCCGAGGCCCTGCTCCGTGGTGACGAGCAGCGTGCGGCCCGCGGGTGAAGTGCCGTCCCAGCGCGGCCCCCGCACGGCCGGTGCGAGATGCGCGAATTCGGGCGCGCGATGCCGCCATTCGTATTCGCGCCAGCCTTCTTCCCACTCCTGGTGCGCGAGCAGCGCGAGTCCGAGGTTCCAGTGCGCCTGCGTGAAATCCGGCGCGAGGGCAATCGCGCGCCGAAAGGCGTCGACCGCTTCGCCCAGGCGGTTCTGCGCGTGCAGCGCGAGCCCGAGGTTGCTCCACGCGATCGCGTGCAGCGGGCGCAACTCGAGCGCGCGGCGGTACTCGTCGATCGCCTCGTCGTTGCGGTCGGCGGCGGCGAGCGCGAGGCCGAGGTTGTTGTGGAACTCCGCTTCGTGAGGCACGGCCAGGACGGCGGCGCGCAGCAGCGGCAGCGCTTCATCGACGCGGCCGCGCTGGTACAGCGCCACGCCGAGGAAATGCGTCGCCGTCGGATGGTTGGGCGCCTGTGCCAGCGCGTCCCGGTAGCCGCGCTCCGCAACATCGAGATCGCCGCGTTGATGCGCGGCGAGCGCGGCTTGCGCGAGGGCGTCGGGGTCGGCCGCCGCGGGCGCGGCGCTTCCCGTGCCGAGTGCGCCGTGGCAATGCTTGAATTTCCTTCCGCTGCCGCACGGGCAAGGATCGTTGCGGCCCGTGGCCGCCGGCCTTGCCGTCGCGCGCCCGACCTGGGCCAGCATCGTTTGCACCTCGATGTTTTCCGGCGTGGCCGCGAGGATGCGAAGCGCGATCGCGCGCGCGGCATCCCATTGACCGAGGGCGATACAGTTGCGCAGGAGCGCGAGCAGCTGCGGCGAACGCGCGATATCGGCGGAGAAGCCGGGCGCGAGCGCTGCGATCTGCGCCTCCGGCACGGTGCGGCAGAAGTTGAACAGGCCGTGAAAGCCGAACGGCTTGCCGGTGGGGAATGACGCCTCGAAGGAGAAACGGTCGGCGAGCGCTTCGTCGGCGAACCGGATTCCATGCTCGCGCTCGAGCAGCGGCCGGAACGTGCGCCCGATGGTCGTGTCCTCGGCGTCCGCCAGCACGATGCGCGGATCCTGCAGCGCGGTCAGCAGCTTGCGCGAGCGGAGCGAGAAGCCGCCGTTGCCGATCCGCAGGCCTGCCTCGTGCCAATCCCACTTCGCGCCGATGTAGTCGCAGTCGAGGAACGCGGGGTCCCATGCCGGGGGATTCACGACATGGCCATCCCACTGGATGACGAGTGCATGCGGGGTGTCGATGTGCGGCAGGAGACCCTTCAACATCAGCTGCGAGTACGCATCGCGCGACGCGAGCGGCGGCAGGCGCACGACCTCGACGCCGTCGGGCACTGCAAGTCCCTCGGGAATCGCGTCGGTGAGGAACAGCGTGCGCCCGTAACGGACGTTGTCCAGCGACATCGCGATCGCGCGCAGCGCGAGCTTGTGGTTCGCGGTGTCGGCGCACACGAGCGTTACGCCCGGAAGCTGCAACATGCGGATTCCGCGGCGTGAGAGCGCGTTACGCCGCCGGCGCCGTATCGGTCGCCCGCGACGCCGTCCAGCGCGCGGCGAACGCGTTGAATGCGAGCACCGCGAACACGGCGGCAAGCGGCGCGAGATGCAGCGTGGCGCGATTGATCGTCGTCTGCTCGATCACCCAGTTCCGCGCG
>JBDTLY010000128.1:0-8360 GCA_039934535.1 Casimicrobiaceae bacterium
CTCCAGCAGGTGCCGGCCGTCGCCGCGGCGCCCGGTCACATGCAGGTAGAGATTGAGCTTCGCCGGCGCCGGAACGATCAGGCTGCTCATGTCGGAAAGCGTGATCAAAGCGTGTTCCGTTGCAGCACGACGATCCGGACTTCGAGATCGTGCTGCGTAAGCTGCAGCCGCATGGGCAGTCGCGCGTCGGCGTCGGCATAGACGTAGAGGATTTCCCAGCCGTCCTGCCGCAGGACCAGCGGTCGTCCCGCCGCGTCCGGCTCGATCGAATGCGCCGCGTTCGCGCGCGGTCGACGCATCGCCGGAGATCTCCGCCACGGTCTGGCCGAGCGGCGACGAGACGACGAGATCGTCGCGCGGCGGTGCGTGCTTCCAGGTGAAGTTCCCCGCGAGCGCCTCCGTGCCGCGGCGCACCGAGAGCCGTCCATCGATCGCGAACGGCGCATCGGCCGCGGGCGAGGCCGATTGCGAGGATCGCATCGGCGCCGCCGCGCAGGCGGCAAGCAGGATCGCCGCCAATGCAGCCGCGACCTTCCACGCCCGGCCGCGCACCCCCAACGGTTACGGCGCGAGCCGGCGCACCGTCTCGAGGAGCACCGGATTGTCGGGCGTGGACTTCAACTGCGACTGCCACACTTCCCGCGCGCGTGACCGCTCGCCCTTCGCCCACAGCACTTCGCCGAGGTGGGCGGCGATCTCCGCGTCCTGGCGCTCGACGAGCGCGCGGCGCAGGTAACCTTCGGCGGCATCGAGATTGCCCATGCGGAACTGGGCCCACCCCAGGCTGTCGAGAATGAACGGATCCTGCGGCGCGAGCTTGTGCGCGCGCTCGATCAGCGCGAGACCTTCCGCCGTGCGCTTCGTGCGGTCGACCAGCGTGTACCCGAGCGCGTTCAGCGCCTGCGCGTTTTCCGCGTTCAACGCGATGAGCGCGGTCAGCCGGGCTTCGACGACGTCGATCTTGTCGAGCTTCTCGGCGACCATCGCGCTGTCGTACAGCAGGTCCGGCTGATCGGGCTGCTCGACGAGCGCCTGCGTGAGCACCGCATAGGCACCTGCGTTGTCGCCCGCATCGCGCAGGAGCTGCGCTTCGGCCTGCCGCACCTGGGTCCGCTGCTCCTGCGTGACCGCCGGAAGGTCCGCGAGGTACTGGCGCGCCTCCGACATCCTGTTCTGCTTCGCGAGCATCGTCGCCGCGCGGATTTTCGCGATCCACGACCGCTCGCCATCGGGAACCGCGCGATAGCGGTCGAAGGCGACCGCGTAGCGGCCCGTCTCCTCGGCGACCTGCGCGAGATAGAGCTCGACGCTGCCGTTCTCGTCGTAATTCGCGCGCTTCAGGTCTTCGAACAGCGTTTCGGCGCTTTCCCAGTCCTTCATCTGCACGGCCAGCGCCGCGATCGCGTACTCGAAGTCTCGATTGGTCTTGTCCGCCGCCCAGAAGCGCTCGAAGATCGCGCGCGCATCGCCATAGCGCTTCTGCTCGACGTAGAACTGCGCGAGCGATCCCGCGGCGGCCTTCGAATCCGGGTGCGCGGCGAGATAGGCGACGAGATAATCGGTGGCCTCGGACGGCGAGCGCTTGCCGAGGATATCCGCCTTCAGCATCGCCGCGCGCTCCCAGCCCGGCTTCAGGATCAGCGAGCGGTCGATCTCCCGCAGCGCCGTCGACGACGACGAAAGGTCGCCGAGCCCTGTGTTGAACGCCGCGAGCGCCACCGCGAAGCGCGCCTCGGCAAGGTCGGCATACGGCTGCGCGACCGACTCGACCAGACGCAAGGTGGCCTGCTTGTCGGGCTCGGATGCGAGCAGGCGGTTGAGCTGCAGGAATGCTTCGCCAAGCGCGGCAGGCGAGGTTGCCGCGTCCGCGAGCACCCGCTCGAGCTCGGACTTGAGGTCGTTGCCGACGCCGGGGCTGTCAAAGCCCTTTGCGCCGCCGGAAAGCGCGGCGATGATCTGCTTCGGGCGTTGCGCCGAGGGTTCGATCTCGCTCCACAACCTCGCCGATTCGACGGTCAGCGATCGCGCCCGAGCGCCGACGGCGATTTCGGTGGCGCGCCGCGCAAGCTGCGGATCGCGCGTTTCGCGTGCGGCTTCGAGGTACGCGCGCGCGGCGAGGGCCGGCTCGCCCCGCTGCAGCGCGACGTCGCCCAGGAGCAGCCGGTACATGAGCTCGGCCGATAGGCCCTCTGCCGCGGCCGGCGCCGGGGCCGGGACGAACGTCGCCTCGGGCTTGGATCCAGGACGCACCCCTTGGGCCAAGCCGGCGGGCGAAAGCGCGGCCGTAACCCCGGAAAGGGCGGCGGCGAGAGCAAAGCGACGAAAATGAGCCAAGGTGGACTTCCCGCGTTGAGGTGCGGCCGCCCGGCGCCGCCCGCGGGCGCATCAGGGAGCCAGGTTACGAATGAGTGTAGGGTATATTCGGCAGCGCAACAATCCAGCACCCGCAACGCGCCCAATCCCTGCTTTTTGCCGTCATGCCGGAACTGCCCGAAGTCGAGACCACGCGCCGGGGACTCCTTCCGCTCGCCGTCGGTCGTCGCGTGGTCGCGACCCACATATACGACCGGCGCCTTCGCTGGCCGGTTCCCGCGGCGCTCGAAAAGAATCTCGCCGGGCGCACGATCGATGCGCTCGACCGCCGAAGCAAATACCTGCTGTTCCGGGTCGGTCCGGACACCCTGCTCCTTCACCTCGGCATGACCGGAAGCTTGCGGGCGTTCAAGCAGCCGCCGCCGCGGACGGCCCACGACCACTTCGACATCGTGCTGGACTCGGGCGTCACCCTGCGCTACCGGGATCCGCGCCGCTTCGGCGCCCTCCTCTGGCTGCGCCCGCCTGCCGACGCCCATCCGCTCCTGGCCTCGCTCGGACCCGAGCCCCTCGATCCGGCATGCGACGCCCCGTACCTGTGGAGCGCGACCCGCCGCCGAACAGCCGCCATCAAGCTCGCCCTGATGGACAACCGGCTCGTCGTCGGCGTGGGAAACATTTACGCCAACGAATCGCTGTTCCGCGCTGGAATTCGCCCGACGATTGCCGCCCGCCGCCTGTCGAAGCCCCGCTTTTCCCGGCTGCTCGTCGCCGTCCGCGAGACGCTCCAGGACGCCATCGCGAAGGGAGGGTCGACGCTGCGTGACTACGTCGACAGCCGCGGCGAGCCCGGCTATTTCCAGCTCGATTACTTCGTTTACGGTCGGGAAGGCCTGCCCTGCCGGGTTTGCGGCACTGCAATAAAATCGATCCGGCAAGGCGGGCGCGCGACGACCTATTGCCCTCGTTGCCAGCGTTGACGTCGATTTGACGCCGTTTCCGGGCGCCAAGTCCGCGAATCGGCACGGGAAATGCTTGCAACCCTGTGCTAAATTCCCTTTCCCTTTTTCAACCGTACGCCCGACCGCTCATGCCGCAGGCCCGCCCCGAAAGCGCCCTTGCCCCGTCGCGCGAACTCGCCGCCCGTTTCGAGGCCTACAGCGACTGGCGCCGGCGGCTGTCGTCCGGCATTTCCGCGCTGCACGAATGGCTGGCGGAGCAGGACCTGGCCGACGCCCAGATCGACGTCAAGGTTCAGCACCTGCTCGAACGGTTACACCAGGACAAGCTTGTCGTCGCGTTCGTGGCCGAATTCTCGCGCGGGAAGTCCGAGCTCATCAACGCGATCTTCTTCGCCGACTTCGGGCAGCGGCTGCTGCCGTCCTCGGCCGGCCGCACCACGATGTGCCCGACCGAGCTCCTCTACGACGCGTCGCGCGCGCCGGCGATCCGCCTCCTGCCGATCGAAACCCGGCTGAAGGACGCGACGGTCGCCGAGTTCAAGAACTACGCGGACGAATGGGTGACGATCCCGCTCGACCTGTCAAGCGCCGACCGAATGAGCGAAGCGCTGTCGCGCGTGTCGCAGGTGAAGCGCGTGCCGGTCGCGCTGGCGCGCAAGTACGGACTCTACGAGGACGAGGATTTCCTGTCGGTGCTCGAAACCGAGGGCGAGGGCGCTGTCGACATCCCGTGCTGGCGACACGCCGTCATCAACTTCCCGCATCCCCTGCTGCAACAAGGCCTCGTCATCCTCGACACGCCGGGCCTGAACGCGATCGGCACGGAGCCCGAGCTCACGCTGAATCTGCTTCCGAACGCGCACGCGGTGCTCTTCATCCTTGCCGCCGACGCCGGCGTGACCAAGACGGACCTCGAAGTGTGGAACCGGCACCTGGCCGGCGAGGATCCGGCCACGCGCGCCGGGCGCATCGTCATCCTGAACAAGATCGACGGTCTCTGGGACGATTTGAAGACCGCGGCCGACGTCGACGCCGAGATTGGCCGGCAGGTGAGCTCGTCCGCGCAGCTCCTCGGCATCCCGCGGGCGCAGGTGTTCGCCGTCACGGCGCAGAAGGCGTTGCTCGCGAAGGTGAACGGG
Source organism: Casimicrobiaceae bacterium (assembly GCA_039934535.1). GTDB lineage: Bacteria > Pseudomonadota > Gammaproteobacteria > Burkholderiales > Casimicrobiaceae > CAIWHR01. The sequence goes on from JBDTLY010000128.1 coordinate 4,415, forward strand.
GACGACGCGCTGCTCGCGAAGAGCCGACTGCCGGTGCTCGAGGACGCGCTGTCACGCAAGCTCATTCCCGCCAAGCGCGACATCGTGGGCGCCGCGACGCAGGCCGAGGTCAAGGCGCTCGCCGTGGGTGTTCGCGGGCTCCTCGACGCGAGGCAGAACGGCATCGCCGAGCAGGCGATGGAGCTGCGCGCGCTGCGCGGCAAGAACCAGGACGTCGTCGAGCACATGATGGAGCGCGTGCGCCAGGAAAAGGACCTCTTCGAGCGCGGGCTCCAGCGGTTCACCGCGCTCCGCACGGTGTTCGCGCAGCAGACGAACCAGCTCTTCGACGTGGTCGGGCTCGACGCGCTGCGGACCAACGCCGGCCGGACCCGGCGCCACATCGAAAGCAGCCCCTTCACCAAGGGCGTTCGCGATGCGATGAACGAGTTCTTCGCGACGATCCGCCACGACTTCAACGAAGCCGCGAAGCGGAGCGCGGAGATCCACGACATGATGCTCGCGATGTACGCGCGCTTCGCGAAGGAGCACGGCCTCGAGCGCTACACGCCGGCGCCGTTCTCGATGCTCAAGTACCAGAAGGAGATCGACCGCCTCGAGCGCGCGTACAACCAGCACTTCAACACGCTGTGGAACATGGTGAGCAAGGCGAAGTTCGCGCTGATGCGGCGCTTCTTCGAGACGATCGCCTCGCGCGTGAAGCACGTCTACGACATCGAGAATCGCGACCTCGAGAGCTGGCTCAAGGCGGTGATGTCGCCGCTCGAAACGCAGGTCAAGGAGCACCACCTGCAGCTCCGCCGGCGCCTCGACAGCATCAAGCGCATCCATCGCGCGAGCGGCGAGCTCGAGGAACGCCTTGTCGAGCTCGGCCAGCAGGAAGAGGCGCTCAACGCGCAGGTGCGCGCCCTCGCGCGCGAGGTCGCCGCGATCGACGCCATCATCCAGAGTCCGGACGCCCTCCCGCAGGCCGCGAACGGCTGAGCGTCGCTCCGGCCCTCAGGGCGTCGATGCCTTCGCCGCCATCAGGCTTTCGTACTTCCGCAGCAGCAGCTCCTTGGTCTCGACATGCGCGGGATCGAGCGGAATGCAATCGACCGGGCAGACCACCACGCACTGCGGCGTGTCGAAATGCCCGACGCATTCCGTGCACTTCGAAGGATCGATGACGTAGATCTCCGTCCCCTGCGAGATTGCGTCATTGGGGCACTCGGGTTCGCAAACGTCGCAGTTGATGCACTCGTCGGTGATGATCAGCGCCATTGATGCAAATCAGTGTGGTGGCGGGCGCCTACTTGTCGCGCGCGACCTTGTCGGCGAGCTTGCCGAGGACGATCGGGTGCACGAACGCCGAGACGTCGCCGCCGAACTTCGCGATCTCGCGCACGATCGTCGCCGAGACGAACATGTACTGCTCCGACGGCGTGAGGAACAGCGTTTCGACATCGGGATAGAGATTCCGGTTCATTCCCGCCATCTGGAACTCGTATTCGAAATCGGACACCGCGCGCAGGCCGCGCAGGATCACCCGGGCGTCCTGCGCGTGGACGAAATCCATGAGCAGCGTCGAGAACGACGTCACCTCGACGTTGGCGTACGGCGACAAGACGGCGCGCGCCATCGCCACGCGCTCGTCCGTCGTGAAGTAGGGCCGCTTCGACTCGCTGTCGGCGACGCCGACGACGACGCGGTCGAAAAGGCGCGCCGCCCGGCGCACGATGTCCTCGTGCCCGCGGGTCAGCGGGTCGAACGTGCCTGGGTAGATGACCTTGAGCATGGGATCACGCCGCCGGTCCCGACCGGACGAAAAGATGATAATGCACCTGCCCCGCCCTGTCGCGCCGCCAGACGGCGAGTTCCGGCGGCGGCGCCACCGGCGCGCCGGCTTCGACGTAGATGAACCCGTCCGGCGCGAGCCGCGCGAGCGCGGCGGGAAGGAGCCAGGGCCAGGGATCGTCGCGAAACGGCGGATCGGCGAAGATCACGTCGAACGATCGGCGCTCCGCGTGCAGGAATGCCCGCGCATCCCCCACCTGCGCCTCGAGAACGTCCGCGCCGAGTTGCGCGCCCGTAGCCTTGAGCGCGTCGATCAAGACACGGCTCTTGTCCACGGCGACCGCGAGCGCGGCGCCCCGCGACGCGGCTTCGAGCGACAACGCTCCCGATCCTGCATAAAGATCGAGGCAGCGTTTTCCGGCCAGGTCCTGGCCCAGCCAGTTGAACAGCGTTTCGCGAACCCGGTCCGGCGTGGGACGCAAGCCGTCGGCGGCGGGAAACCGCACGACGCGCCGCCGGAAGGCGCCGCCGATGATGCGCACACGATTCGCGTCAGGCGTAGGCAAGGGAAAGGTATCCGGGAGCGCCCGGCTTCGCATGCACGGGCGCGGCGTTGCAAACGGGTAAAATTATAGCTTTGCCGCCGCGGCGCCTTCACGTGGGCGTCGTTTCGCGCGCGGACCTTCGTTCTTTCATCGCACGGGTTCCCCGATGTTCGACCTCTTCAAGCGCGCCAGCCCCGCCGAAGGCAAGCCGTGGAGCGAGCGGCTGAAGGAGGGGCTCGCGCGTTCGCGCGAAAAATTGGGGGGCGCTATCGTGTCGGCGCTGCGCCGGCCGTTGCTCGACGACGAAACGCTGGAGGCAATCGAGGGCGCGCTCCTGACGTCCGACGTCGGCGTCGCCGCAACCGCCACGATCATCGAGGACCTGCAGGCACGCTGGAAGCGCGCGGGCGGGAAGGGCGACCCGAAGTCGATGCTGAAGGCTTCGCTCGTCGAACTCCTCTCTCCGCTCGAAAAGCCGCTGGTCGTGGGCGACGCGAGGCCCTGGGTGATCATGCTCGCGGGCGTGAACGGCGCCGGCAAAACCACGTCGATCGGCAAGCTTGCGAAGACATTGCAGCTGCAGGGCTTGTCCGTGCTGCTCGCGGCGGGCGACACGTTCCGGGCCGCCGCGCGCGAGCAGTTGGCCGTCTGGGGCGAGCGGAATGGCGTCGCCGTGATCGCGCAGGACAGCGGCGACCCGGCGGCGGTGATGTTCGACGCGATCAACGCCGCCAGGGCGCGCGGCATCGATGTCCTGCTCGCCGACACCGCGGGCCGCCTGCCGACCCAGCTTCACCTGATGGACGAGATCCGCAAGGTCCAGCGCGTCATCCGGAAAACCGACGCCGCGGCGCCGCACGAGACGCTGCTCGTGCTCGACGCCAACACGGGGCAGAACGGACTCGCCCAGGTGCGCGCGTTCGACGCGGCGCTCGGGCTGACCGGCCTCGTGTTGACCAAGCTCGACGGCACCGCGAAAGGCGGGATCGTGGCGGCGATTGCGCGCGAGCACCCGGTGCCCGTTCGGTTCATCGGGGTCGGCGAGGGGGTCGACGACATGAAACCCTTCGTCGCGGCCGACTTCGTCGACGCGTTGGTCGGTTAGCGGCGCGAGCGGCGAGCCGGGGCCCCGGCCGAAGGCAAGGGGGAGCGAGCGATCGCGAGTCGCCGCATGAGGCCGACCCAAACAACGCGACGATCTACTCTGACGGCTCGGAGGCCGAGCGGAAACACCGCAGCCCATCCTACGGATCCGGGCGTTCATCTCACCGGCCCGCTGTTCCAAGCGCCTGAAGACGCCGCGCGCCGACCCGTCCGTCCCCGGCCCAGCGAGGGTCAATGTGGGCATTCACTCCGGCGTCGGGGCCCGCGGGCATTGGGTGTAACTGCAAGCCGGGCCGCGCCGCCGCGGAGCCGGCCTACACTCGTTTCCGGCCTTCCCAAGCCTCCATAGCCGCCGATACCCGATCAATTCCCTCGGGAACTATCCTCCGGCCTTAGCACTCTTATCGACCGAGTGCTAACATTGGCCTCGCCAACGGAGGGACGAAAGTGCCTCCGCGGGCCCCTGACCAAGGAGACCGAACATGACCCGGATCAGCCTTCTCGCCCTTGTTGCCTCCGCC
>JBDTLY010000129.1:0-8218 GCA_039934535.1 Casimicrobiaceae bacterium
CGTCAGCCCGCGCTGGATCGTCCCCGAAACATTGGTGAGCGTCTTCAGCGGGTTGAGAAGATGCAGCAGCGCGAGGATGTAGGTGATGAAGTCACCGGCGCGGTACTCCTGGCCTGCGTTCTGCCGGATCGCGAGAAAGAGAATCACGCCGACCGCGATCGACACGATGATCTGGTTGATCGGCGTGCCGAGCGCGGCGGCGGCGGATTGCTTCGCCGAGGCGAGCCGCAGCCGGTCCGCGGCGAGCCGCAACCGGTCGCTCTCGTATTTCTCGCCGCCGAAGACCTTGACCACGCGATGCGCGCCGATTGCCTCCTCGAGCGCGTGCGTCAGCGCGCCCATGCGCTCCTGCACGAGCCTGCTGACCCGCTTCAGCCGGCGGCTGATCTTCTTGATCGCGAACCCGACGAAGGGAAACGTCGCGAATGCGATCAGCGTCAGCTGCCAGTTGATGTAGAGCAGGTACGCGAGCATGAACGAGATCGTCAGCGAGTTGCGGATCAGCACGGTCACCGCCGCCGCGGCGGCCGCGGCGATCTGCTGCGCGTCGTACGTGATCTTGGACAGCAGGACGCCCGCGGAGGACGCGTCGTAGAACGGCGTCGGCATGCGCAGCAGGTGGTCGGCGGCCTCGCCGCGGACGTCGTAGACGACGCGCGAGCCGATCCACGCGAGCCCGTATTCGCTGACGTATGAGCCGATCCCCCGCAGCACGAATACCCCGACAATCAGCACCGCGAGCCAAAGGCCGCGGTTCGTGTCGACGGAACCCATGTCGTTGATCATCGGGCGGACGAGCTGCAGCATCATCACGTCGGTCGACGCGACGAGCAGCATGCCGAGGATGGCGAACGCGAACACCGCGCGGTACGGGCGCGTGTAGCTGAAGAGACGGCGATAGAGCTTCAAGAGGGGAGCTGCGGCGGACGGGCGCTTCGCGGAACGGACCGAAGAGCGCGATTATATCGGAGACGCTCCGCTATAATTGCGATCCCCGAACGGCCTTGACCCGGATGAGCCACTACCAGCGCCACGTCTTTTTCTGCTGCAACAAGCGCGACCCACCCGACGCCTGCTGCGCGAACCACGGCGCGGCCGATCTCCAGGCGTACGCGAAAGGCCGCATCAAGGAGCTCGGCCAGAACGGTAAGGGCAAGGTGCGCATCAACAAGGCGGGCTGCCTCGACCGCTGCGAGGAGGGCCCGGTGATCGTCGTATATCCCGACGGCGTCTGGTATACCTACGTCGACCGCGCGGACATCGACGAGATCATCGACCGCCACGTGGTCGGCGGCGAGGTCGTCGAGAGGCTGCGGATTTGACGCCGAAGAATACCGAGCGCTTTGTCGTCGACGGTCCGGCCGGCGCGCTGGAAATCGTGGTCAATGCGCCAGAGAATGAACCTCGCGGAATCGCCCTCGTCGCGCATCCGCATCCGCAGCAGGGTGGCACGCTCGACAACAAGGTGACGCAGACGCTCGCGAAGACTTTTTTCGCGCTGGGCTACGCCAGCGTGCGCTTCAACTTCCGCGGCGTCGGCCAGTCCGCGGGCACGTTCGACGACGGCGTCGGCGAGACCGCCGATGCGCTCGCGGCGCTCGCGTACGCAAAGGGTCGCTTCGGCGACATTCCGATTGTCCTCGCCGGCTTCTCGTTCGGCTCGTACATCCAGACGCGCGTCGCGGCGACGCTCGCGGCGGAGCGCATGGTGCTCGTCGGACCCGCCGCAACGCGCTTCGGCGCCACCATCGTGCCCGCCGACACGATCGTGATCCACGGCGAGGAGGACGACGTCGTGCCGCTCGCCGCGGTTCTCGACTGGGCACGGCCGCAGGAGCTTCCGATCATCGTGTTTCCCGGCTGCGGCCATTTCTTCCACGGCCGGCTGCCGCAACTGCAGCGCACGATCGCCGGCATGTGGGAGGGACAACGGGAATGAAGCGGGCGCCGTCGAAACGAAAGGTGAACGCGGCCGAATGGCACGCGCGCGTCGAGCTCGCCGCCTGCTACCGGCTCGTCGCGCATTTCCGGATGACCGACCTCATCTACACGCATATTTCCGCGCGCGTGCCGGGACGCGTACCGCGATTCCTGATCAATCCCTACGGCTTCATGTTCGAGGAGATCACCGCGTCGTCGCTCGTCACGGTCACGCTGGAGGGCCGCATCGTGGACGATCCGACCGGGCTCGGCATGAATCCCGCGGGCTTCGTGATCCACAGCGCGATCCACGCCGCGCGCCACGACATCGGCTGTGTCATCCACACGCATACCGCCGCCGGCCTCGCGGTCGCGGCGCAGAAGCGCGGCCTGCTGCCGCTCTCGCAGCACGCGATGCGCTTCACCGGCTGCCTCGCGTATCACGATTACGAAGGCGTGGCACTCGATCTCCCCGAACAGCGGCGTCTCGTGCGCGACCTCGGGCCGCACAAGGCGATGATCCTGCGCAACCACGGTCTTCTTGCCTGCGGCGCGACCGTCGCCGAAGCCTTCGACCGCATCTATTACCTCGAGCGCGCCTGCCAGGCGCAGGTCGGCGCGTTGGCCGGCGGCGTGCGGCTGTCCATTCCCAAGGCCGCCGTTGCTCGCAAAGTCGCGCGGCAATTCGCGCGGCCCGGCCGCACGGCGCCGGGCAACGCCTGGTCGGCGCTCCTGCGCCTCGTCGATCGCCTCGATCCGTCGTACAAGACGTGATCGGCGTCCGAGGCTCGCCGCTGTATCTCGTATACTTCACCGTCGCGCGCCGGCAAACAGGCGCCGCATCCGAATTCGGGAGGAACGCCATGACCATCCGCTCCACGATTCTGGCCGCAGCGTCGGTGCTGCTGTGCGCATCGCTGGCCGCCGTCGCGCCGCACGCGATCGCGCAGGAAAAGTTCGACAAGCCAATCAAGATCCTGGTCGGATTCGCCGCGGGCGGCACCGCCGATCTCATCGCGCGCGTGGTCGCCGACAAGATGAAGGACAGCCTCGGCCAGCCCGTCATTGTCGAGAACCGGCCGGGCGCGATCGGGCGCATCGCCGCCGAAGCAGTGAAGAACGCGGCGCCGGACGGCACCACGATCATGGTGATGCCGATCGGCCCGATGGCCGTCGTTCCGCATGTCTACAAGGACATCCCGTACGATCCGATCAAGGACTTCACGCCGATCGCGATCGGCGCGACCTTCCAGTTCGCGTTCGCCGCCGGACCGGCCAGCGGCGCCAAGACGTGGGCCGACTTCGCTGCGTGGGCGAAGGCCAATCCGGGCAAGGCCGCCTACGCGACCTCCGGCGCAGGCAGCCTGCCGCACTTCTTCGGCGTGCTGCTCGGCCGCGGCTTAGGTGTGGACATGGTGCACGTGCCGTACAAGGGCTCGGCCGCGTACATCAACGACCTCGTCGGCGGCCAGGTGCCCGCGGCGGTGGACGCGATCGCAGATCTCACCGAGCTGCATCGCGCGGGCAAGGTGACGATCCTCGCGTCGTCGGGCTCGAAGCGCTCGGTCGCGCTGCCCGACGTGCCGACGTTCGCCGAGCTCGGCGTCAAGAATGTGGAAGCCATCGGCTGGTTCGGATTCTTCGCACCGGCGAAGACGCCTAAACCGATCGTCGATGCGTTGAATCGCGCGATCAACAAGGCGCTGACCTCGTCCGACGTCGTGCAGAAGCTCGCGGGCATCGGCATGGACCCGACGACGGGAACGCCCGAGGACTTCGCGAAAATGGTCGCTCTGGACTATGCGAAATGGGGCCCGATCGTCACCGCGTCAGGGTTCAAGCCCGAGTGAGCGAGACGGGCGAGCGTCCGCGAGCCAAGGCCCGTGGACGCCTGCGCGAGCAGGGCGAAGCCATGGAGCGAAGCTCGCGTCTGCGAGCGCGGGCGGCGGCCGACTCCAAGGTACAACGAGTTCAAGCTAGGAGCGCGGAGGCCGCGCGTCGTCGAGCGACCGAGCGCGGCCGACAAAGCGGCGCTCCGAATCGCCACGGCAGTTCGGAGGCCGCGGAGTGAGCAGCGACGAAGTCGTCCTGCGCGTCGCGGAGCTCCGCAAGCGCTACGGCGAAAACGAGGTCGTCCGCGGCCTCGACTTCGAGATCCGCCGCGGCGAATGCTTCGGCCTGCTCGGCCCGAACGGCGCCGGCAAGACGACGACGCTGCGCTGCTGCCTCGGCCTCATCGATCCCGACGGCGGCACGATCGAGATGGTCGGGCTGCCGGTGCCGCAAGCGGCGCGCGCGGCGCGGATTCGCGTCGGTGTCGTCCCGCAGGTCGACAACCTCGATCCCGATTTCACCGTCACGGAAAATCTCGAGATCTATGGGCGCTATTTCGGCATCAAGCACAAGACGCTGGTCGAGCGAATTCCCCGTCTCCTCGAATTCGCCGGCCTCGCGACCAAGGGCAAGGCCGGCATCCGCACGCTATCGGGCGGGATGAAGCGGCGCCTCACGCTGGCGCGCGCGCTGATCAACGACCCGGAGCTCCTGATCCTGGACGAGCCGACCACGGGGCTCGATCCGCAGGCGCGCCATCTGATCTGGGACGGGCTGCGTCAACTATTGAGCCAGGGAAAAACGATCCTGCTCACGACGCATTTCATGGATGAAGCCGAGCGGCTGGCCTCGCGCCTTGCCGTCATCGACCACGGCACGCTGATCGCGTCCGACACGCCGCGGGCGTTGATAGACGCGCACGTCGAGCCGGAAGTGATCGAGGTGTTCGGCGACGACGCTCGCGCGTGGGCCGACACGCACGGACGCTCGCTTGCGCAGCGGCTCGAAGTCGCGGGCGAGACCGCGTTCTTCTACGCCGTCGATCCGCAGCCGCTGCTCGACAAGCTCGCGCATGCGCCGGGCGTGCGCTATCTGCACCGCCCCGCGAACCTCGAGGATCTCTTCATCAAGCTGACCGGGCGCGAGCTGCGGGACTAGCGGCCGGCACGAGGTTGAACTGAAGATGCAACGCCTGCTGGCCCTCGCCGCCGTGCTTCTGTCCGGCATGGCGCGGGCGGCAACTCCGGATGCCGTTTTCGCGCGCGAATTCGGCGACGACTTCCTCGATCGCTATTGGGCGCACAACACGGACGCGGCCGTGGGTGCCGGCTATTACAAGTATGCGGACCGGCTCGTCGTGCCGGACGCCGCGGCGCGCAAGCGCTACCTCGAGTTTCTCGACGCCTCGCTGAGAAAGCTTTCCGCGATCGACGCAACCCGGCTCGATGCCAGCCACCGCACCGACTGGTCCGTTCTGAAGGGCCGCCTGGACGCGGAGCGCTGGTACCTCACGGTGTACCGGGACTGGGAGTGGAATCCCTCCGGCTACAACGTCGCGGATGCCTTTTCGAAGCTGTCCAGCACGCCCTATGCGCCGGCGGAGGAACGGCTGCGCGCCATGTCGAGGCGTCTCGCGAATGTGCCTGCGTATTACGCGGCGGGCAAAGCCGCCGTCAAGCATCCGGTGCGTGAATACACGCAGCTCGCCATCGAGCAGAACACCGGAGGCCTCGACGTTTTCGGCAGCGATTTCGAAGCGCTGGTAGCGAGCGCGACGCTTGCCGCAGGCGAGCGCGCCCGATTGCTGCACCGGGCTGCAGCAGCGCGCGCGGCCATTGCCGACTATGTCGGCTTCCTGAAGCGCGTCGATGCGGGCCAGGGCGCCAGCACAAAGTCGTTTCGCATCGGGCCGAAGCTCTACGAGCAGAAATTTGCCCTCGACATCCAGTCCGGCGAGTCCGCGGCTCATTTGTACGAGCGTGCGGTCGCCGAGAAGGAAAAGCTCCACGCGCGGATGTCCGAGCTCGCCGACGAGCTCTGGCCGAAATACCTGGCCGCAGTGCCGAAACCCGCGGACAGGCTGGAATCCATCCGCGCGGCGATCGACCGGATCGCGGAATCTCACGTCGCGCCGGATCAATTCGTTCCGAGCGTCAAGGCGCTGGTGCCGCGGCTGGAAAAATGGGTATCCGACCACCAGCTGCTGACGCTCGACTCGACACGGCCGCTCGAGGTGCGCGAGATGCCGCCGTACCAGCGTGGATTTTCGATGGCCAACCTGCAGTCCTCCGGCCCGTACGATCCAGCGGCACAGAGCTGGTACAACGTCTCGCCGCTCGATGCGTACACGGCCGCCGAAGCCGAGAGCTTTTTGCGCGAATACAACGGCTATACAATGCAGATCCTGAGCATCCACGAGGGCGTTCCGGGCCACTACGTGCAGCTCATGTACGCGAACAAGTCGCCGAGCCGCATCAAGGCCGTCTTCGGCAATGGCGCAACGGTGGAAGGCTGGGCCGTGTATTCGGAACGGATGATGATGGAATCCGGGTGGGGGGACAACGCGCCGGAGATGTGGCTCATGTATTACAAGTGGTACCTGCGCGCGGTCTGCAACGCGATCCTCGACTTCCGGCTGCACACGCAGGGCCTGACCGAGCAGGGCGCGATGGACCTGCTCCGGCGCGAAGCCTTCCAGTCGGAAACCGAGGCGACGGGAAAATGGCGGCGCGCGCGCCTGTCGGCGGTGCAGCTCGCGACCTACTTCTCGGGCTATGCCGCCGTCTACGATTTTCGCGAGCAGTTGAAGAAGGAACAGGGCGCGTCATTCGACCTCAAGCGCTTCCATGAACAGTTCCTCTCCTACGGCAGCGCGCCGGTCGGGATGATCAAGGAACTGATGCACCCTCAGTGACGCCACAGCGAAACACGACGACGGCGCGGACCTCTCGACGCCGCCCTCCCGCCCGGAGGTAGAATCCCGGCAGGCATCTCCAATTTCCCATCGAGGGGCCCCGATGGACCGCAGAAACCTGAGCGATTTCCCTCCCGAAGTGCTGAAGCTGCTCGATGGCCACATCCACGGCACGCTCGATGCGAAAAGGCGCACCGACCTGACGGCCGCGTTCACGTGAGGGGATAGGCGCGCGGCGGAATCCGCGACAGCGGTCCGGCGCATCCAATCGGTTTCCGGCCCCGCCTACCACCAGGAGTCCGCCATGCCCGCTGCCCGTCCTTCGCCGCTTTTCGCCATCATCGGTGCGCTGATCGCCCTGCTTCCCTGGCCCGCCGCCGCCACGGAGTCCGGCAGCGGACGGATCGTCGGCTCCGGGGTCACCAAGACCGAGACACGGGCCGTGAGCGGCTTCCACGGCATCGGCCTGGCGGTGGACGCCCGGGTGGAGCTTCGTCAGGGCGGCAGCGAAGGGCTGTCGATCACCGGCGACGACAACATCGTGCCGCTGATCGAGACCGTCGTCGAGGACGGCATCCTGAAGATTCGCTGGCCGCGAAACCGCGGTGGTTCGACCCGTTACAAGGAACTCGTCATCGTGGTCGATGCGAAGACCATCGACAGCCTCGCCGTCGCGGGGTCGGGCGAGCTCCGCGCCGAGCGCCTCAAGTCGGGCGACCTCCGCACAAGCCTCGCGGGCGCCGGTCGCATCGATATCGGCGCGCTTGAAGCCAATGCCTTCCGCACCAGCATCGACGGGAGCGGAAACATGACGGCCGCCGGGCGGGTGGAGTCACTCGACGTTTCAGTGGCCGGCTCAGGGAACCTGGCCGCTTCGAAGCTCGAATCGCGCCGCGCGCGGATTTCCGTCGCGGGATCGGGGACCGCCAGCGTGTGGGCCACGGAGACGCTGAACGCCAGCGTGGCGGGATCGGGCGACGTCAGGTATGTCGGCAAGCCGCAGGTCACCATGTCGGTGGCAGGCTCCGGCAGCGTCAAGCCCGCTGCGCCAGCGTGATGAACGCCAGGGCCGATGCGGCGTGGCCCGCGCTGCCTCTCGCGTCGTGGCGCGACACCTACGCCACGCTGCACATGTGGATGCAGATCGTGGGCAAGACGCGCCTTGCCCTCGCGCCCATGGAGAACCATTGGTGGCAGGTGGCGCTGTACGTAACGCCGCGCGGGCTCACGACGTCGGCGATGCCGTGCGGTGAGCGCAGCGTCGACGTCGAATTCGATTTCCTGCAGCACCGCCTCGCGATCCGAACAAGCGATGGCGGTGAAACAGGCTTTTCCCTGGAAGCGTATTCCGTCGCCGACTTTTTCGCGCGCTACCTCGATGCGCTGCATTCGCTTGGCGTCGCGCCCGCGCTGATGGCGCGGCCGGTCGAAGTCGGCGTCGCGATCCCGTTCGCTGAGGATCGCCAGCACGCCTCGTACGATGCCGCCGCCGCGCAACGCTGGTGGCGGATTCTCGCGCAGGCAGATCACGTGCTGAAGCGGTTCCGCGGC
>JBDTLY010000130.1:0-8215 GCA_039934535.1 Casimicrobiaceae bacterium
CGAGCTCATCGAATACCTCAAATACACGGCGCCCGGGTTCGTCTACAGCGTCGGACTCTCCCCGCCCAACGCGGCGACCGCGCTTGCCGCGCTCATGCTCCTTCGCCGGGAGCCCCAGCGCGTGGCCCGGCTTCGTGAGCTCTCCCGCCTCTTCCTCGACCTCGCGCGCGAACGCCGGCTCGACACGGGCCTGGCGGGCGGAACCCCGGTTGTTCCCGTCATCGTCGGCAATTCGGTCAAATGCCTCATGCTTTCCCGCGCCCTCTTCCAGCGTGGCATCAACGTCCAGCCGATCATCCACCCCGTCGTCCCCGAGCGCGCGGCGCGCCTGCGCTTCTTCATCACGACCAATCACGCCGAGTCGCACCTCGAGGACACCGTCGACGCGATCGTCGAGGAGCTCGCGAAACTGTAGTGCTCCAGAGCGTCGAATCGAAGCGCCACGCCATGCCGAATTCCGAACATGCCATCGTGGTCGACCAGCTTTGCAAGCGCTACGGCACTTTGCGGGCGGTCGACAACATTTCGTTCACCGTCAAAACGGGGGAGATGTTCGCGTTCCTGGGCCCCAACGGCGCGGGCAAAAGCACCACGGTCGAGGTCATCGAGACCATCCGCAAGCCGACGTCGGGAAAAGTCACCGTGCTCGGAATGGACGTCGCCAGGAAAAAGGCCGCGATCGTCCGCCGCATCGGCGTCCTCCCGCAGGACTTCAGCTCGTTCGACCGGATCACCGTGCGCGAAAGCCTGTACTTCTATGCGCGGGTATTCGGGTGCCGCACCGACGTCGACGCCCTGATGGACCTCACCGACCTGCGCAGCAAGGCCGACGCACAGTTCAACACGCTTTCAGGCGGTCTCAAGCAGCGCCTCGGCATCGCCGCGGCGCTGGTCAACGATCCCGAGATCGTGTTTCTCGATGAACCCACGACCGGGCTCGACCCGCACGCGAGGCGGCAGGTCTGGGACGTGCTCAAGGGCCTCAAGAGCCGCGGAAAAACGATCTTTCTCACCACCCACTACATGGAGGAAGCCGAGCTCCTCGCCGACACCGTCGCGATCATCTCCTGCGGCAAGATCGTCGCGATGGATTCGCCGGCGCGGCTCACGGAAGAGCATGCCGATCACATGCGCCTCACGCTCGAGTCGATCGACAAGGCCGCGCTCCCTTTGATCCAGGCGATGGGCTTCGAGCCCAGGCAAGCGAGCGACGAAAGCATGTCCGTCGCGGTCAAGAGCGCGGACGACGTCCACAACATCCTGGACGAAATCCGCAAGGCCGGACTCTCCCCGGGCGGCCTCGACGTGCGCAAGCCGAATCTCGAGGAGGTGTTCCTCAAGCTCACCGACGAAACTCCCCCGAACGACACTGGCGAAGTTTCCCGATGACGCCCCGAATCATTGCCGCCAATCTCGTCGTGCGGCTGAAAAGTTTCTGCCGCGAGCGGTCGGCGATGTTCTTCACGTTCGCCTTTCCGGTGATCCTGGTGCTCGTCTTCGGGACGATCTTCACCAAACCCGAGCATCTCAACGCCGACCTTCACGTGCAGGACAAGAGTCGCAGCGAGTCATCGGCGAAACTGCTCGAAGGCCTCACCACGAACCAGACGTTCAGGATCACCCAGATTCCCATTGACGCCGACGCCACGCAATATGCCAAGGATCAGCACCTCAAGCTCGTGCTCGTGATCCCGGAGAACTTCGCGGCCCTGCAGGCACAGCGCTTCACTGCGCAGGGGCGCGGCGTTTCCGTGCCGATGACCTACATCTACGACCCCAGCTCGACGTCGGTGAATACGAAAATCGCGCTGCTCGAAATGCTGGTCGCGGCGGCGAACCAGAAAGTGACGGGCACCCCGCCGTTCATCACGCTCGTCGCGACGTCGATCCTGCCCGAACGGTACCGCTTCATCGAATTCTTCGTCCCGGGCATCATCGCGATGGCGATCATGACCTCGTGCCTGTCGAACGCGCTCAACATGAACGCGGAGCTGCGACAGAAAGGCATTCTCCGCAAGCTCGCGACGACGCCGATCACGCGCGCCGACTGGCTCGTCTCGAGCATTCTGTACCAGCTCATTCTCTCCGTCATCTCCACCGCGGCGATCCTCGTCGTCAGCTACGCCGTCTTCGACGTCCAGCTGCACATCGGTTTCTGGCTGCCGCTCATTGTGGTGGTCGAGGTCATTGCCTTTGTCGGCATCGGGATGCTGCTGACGCCCTTTGCAAAGGAAGCCGAAAGCGCGTCGGCCGTGGCCAACGCCTTCCTCTTCCCGATGATGTTTCTGTCGGGCACGTTCTTTCCGGTGGAAATGATGCCGGACTTCCTGCAGTCGTTCGCCCGGCTGCTGCCGCTTTATTACGTGAACGAGGCGCTGCGTGCGGCGATGATTTTCGTCGACGACCCGGCGACGCTGCGCTACGCGGCGGTCACCGCCGGATTCGCTGCGGTCGTGTTCGCCGCCGGCATGTTCAAGACACGCTGGGACGAGGGCGCGTGACCGCCCCGAAGCGAATCCTCTTCATCTGCGGCTCGATGAACCAGACCACGCAGATGCACCAGATTTCCCGGCACCTGACCGAATACGAGCAGTGGTTCACGCCCTATTACTGTGACGGCGTGCACGAAGCGATGCGGCGAATGAGGATGCTCGAATTCACCATCATCGGCGACAAGCTCGCGAAGCTCTGTGACCGGTACCTTCGAGCACAGAACCTCGCCGTCGACTACCAGGGGAAGCACGGCCCGTACGACCTCGTTCTCACCTGTTCGGATGTCTTCCTCCAGAAGAACATCCGCGGCGGCAAGACAGTCCTGGTGCAGGAAGGAATCACCGATCCGGAAGACCGGAACTTCCGCCTTGTGCAGCGGCACCGCTGGCTTCCGCTCTGGATCGCGGGGACGGCCGCGACCGGGCTCAGCGACGCCTATCGCGCATTCTGCGTCGCCAGCGATGGCTATCGCGACCTTTTCGTGCGCAAGGGCGCGAAGGCGGAAAAGATCGTGGTCACAGGCATCCCCAACTTCGACAACTGCGAGCGCTATCGCGACAACGCGTTCCCCCACCGCGATTATGTGCTCGTCTGCACGTCGCCGCTGCGGGAGATCTTTCGCGGCGAGGACCGCGGGGCGTTCATCCGGGATGCCGTCAGGATCGCCGCGGGACGGCCGCTGATCTTCAAGTTCCACCCCAACGAGAACCTCACGCGCGCCGCGCAGGAGGTCAATCGGCTCGCGCCGGGCGCCATGGTGTTCACGAGCGGGAACGCCGAGGAGATGATCGCCAATTGCGACGTGCTGATCACCCGGTTTTCGTCCACGGCGTTCGTCGGCCTGGCGCTCGGCAAGGAAACGCATTCGGACTTCCCGATGGACGAGTTGCGCCGGCTGCTTCCCCTTCAGAACAACGCCGCGGCGCTGAACATCGCGAACGTGTGCCGGCGGGTGATCGAAGAGCGGGCGGTGGCATGAGACGCGAGATTTCGGTCAGAACGGCGACGTCGTGGCGCGATCGGCGGCGCTTTCAGCGACTCCCATGGACGATCTATGCGGGCGATCCGAACTGGGTCCCGCCGCTCCTCTCACAGGAGCGCCTCCTGCTGGGCTGGGGTGGGCATCCGTTCTTCGCCAACGCGGAAATGGTGACGCTGCTCGCCGAGCGGGACGGGAAGGTCGCGGGCCGGCTCGCCGTCTTCGTCAACGACATCCACAACCGGAAGTACGACGAAAAGCGCGGCTTTTACGGGTTCTTCGAATGCGTCGACGACGTCGCGGTCGCGCGCGGCCTGTTCGATGCCGGACGCGCATGGCTCGAGCAGCGGGGCATGACCTCATGGCGCGGGCCGGTGAATCCGTCGCTCAACTACACGTGCGGGCTGCTCATCGACGGTTTCGCGAGCCCGCCGGTGTTTCTCATGACCTACAACCCGCCGTATTACGCGGCGCTGATCGAGGCGTGCGGGTTCGCGAAGACGCAGGACCTCTACGCATACGAGATGGACGTAGCGCTCCTCGCGAAGCTGGTTGCGCGCTACAAGCCTGCGGTGCTGGCCGCGCTCGACGGCACCGGTTTGACCGTTCGGCCGTTCGACCCGTCACGCTTCGACGAGGAAATCGCGACCTACCTCGATCTCTACAACCGCTCGCTCGAGGGCAACTGGGGCTTCACGCCGCTGCAGGACGGGGAAGTGAAGCAGATCGCCGTGGAATTGAAACACCTCCTCGCGCCGGAATTCGTGGCGTTCGCGATGGTCGAGGGCAAGGCCGTCGGCGCCGTGCTCGCGCTGCTCGATTACAACCAGATCATCCGCAAGCTCGACGGCCGGCTCTTCCCGTTCGGCATCTTCCGGCTGATGTGGGGAAAGAAACGGATCAATGTCGCGCGCGCGATGGCGGTGACGATGGTGCCCGAGTTCCAGCAGTCGGGGTTTGCCATCGTGTTGCTCGACCGGCTGGTCGAGGCCGCCAGGTCATGGCGTCTGCAAGGCTGGGAATTTTCGTGGGTGCTCGAGAGCAACACGAGCTCGCGCGGCACGCTCGAGCGCTTGAACACGAAGCGCAGCAAGACATACCGAATCTACGACCGTGTGCTGTGAGGCCGGGCCGCACCATCGACGGTCCCGGCGTGAAGACGACGCCCATGTACGCGGGTTCAAAGCCAGTGCGCGTCGCGGTACCACTTCGCGGTTTCACGGAGCCGCTCTGCGACAGGGGCCGTGGGCGACCAGCCAAGCTGCCGCCGCGCTTTTTCCGACGAACAGGTCCACGAGCCCGCGAGGAGTTCGGAAACCTTGTCGCGGCCGACCCAGCCGGGGCGGCGTCGAAGCCGCGATACGACATCACCGCCCGCGCCGGTGACCCACAGCAACCAGCTCGGCAGGCCGACGATGCGAATCCGCGCGCTCCCGAGCGCGTGACCGATGGCGTTTCCGAGTTCCCGGTACGAAAGATCCTCCGCGGCAGCGAAGTAGATGCCGCGCCCCGACCCGTCGGGCACGAGACGCTCGCCCTTCTCCGCCGCGAGCACGAGGCATTCGACGAGATCCGCCGCTGCGATGAGCGAGACGCGCCCGTCTCCATGCCCATGCACGACGTGAATGCCGGATCGCGCGATAGGCTTGAAGAGCTCGAACGTCCCGGGGTCGCCGGCGCCGAACACGATGCTGGGCCGCACGATCGTGATGGGCAGCGTGCCCGCGAAGTGGCCCGCCACCTGCTCGCCGGCGAGCTTGCTGCGTCCGTAATCGGAGACGGGCAATGGCGGATCGCCCTCCTGCTTCGGCGCCGCGTCCGAAGGCCCGGCGGCGGCGATCGACGAGGCGAGCACGAGGACCGGTCGATTCGACTGCTCCGCGCATGCACTCGCAACCGTCTCGACCCCTCGCGCGTTGACCGCCATGAAGTCGTCGGCGCCCAACGCCCGCACCAGACCGGCGAGGTGGAACACGACGCTTGCCTCCGAAGTTGCGATGGCGCGGGAGACGCCCGCGCGATCGTTGACATCGCCGATGAAAAGCGTGGCGCCCGAGGTGCGCAGTTCGTCGACCTGAGATGCGGCACGCACGAGGCAGGACACGCGGCAGCCACGCGCGATGAGACATGCCACGAGGTGATTGCCGATGAAGCCGCTGGCGCCGGTGACCAGGACGGATTGCCCGTCGATGCAGTTCATGTCCGAGCCATCTTCTTCCGAGACCTCAACGCATGCAATCCCTGAAACATCGCCAGCAGATCGACGGACTTCGGTTCTTCGCCTTTTTCGCCGTGTTCCTCATCCACAGCGACATCGAGCGCTTCTGGTGGGGCGGCTATGGGGTCTCGCTCTTTTTCGTGATCAGCGGATTCCTGATCACCCGGATCCTGATCGCGAACGAGAATCGTCCACGCATGCAGGCACTCAAGACCTTCTACATCCGCCGCGCGTTGCGCATCTTCCCCGCCTACTATGTCGTGTTGACGGCGGCGGCGGTCACGGTCGGCATCGATCGCGTGGCGGCGTTTTACCTCTACATCATGAACTGGGCGATCTTTTTCCTCACCTGGATGGACCCGACGCTGGTGAACCAGGCATGGGAACCCGCGCGGATGCACGGCATCCACTTCTGGTCGCTTTGCGTCGAGGAGCAGTTCTATCTCGTCTTCCCGCTGCTGTTTTCGTTCCTGACGACGGGACGCACGCGACTTTCCTGGCTGCTCGCGCTTTGGGGTGCGTCCATCGGCTTTCGCTTTCTCTTCGCCGCGATCCTGCCCCACGCCGCATACGGCTTGATCCCGCTCGTGTGCGGCGAATACCTCGTCGCGGGCGCGGTCGGCGCCGTGCTGTTTGCGGATACGTCGGGAATGGGCGAAAGGATACGCGATGCGGCAAGACAGTGGATGTTCCCCGCCGGCCTCGCGCTGGTGGTGGCGGTGCTCGTCCTGTCTCGTCCGGATTCGCCGTCGGTCGACATCGTCATCCACCCGCCGCATGCGCAAACGCTGCTTGCGCTGGGCTTTCTCGCGATGGTGCTGGGGCTGTGGGAAACGGAAAGCCGCTGGGTGCTAGGATTTTTCAGTTTTGCGCCGTTTCGCTACCTCGGCCGGATCAGCTACGGCCTGTACCTCATCCATCTCTTCATGTGGCCGCTGGTCGACTGGCTCACATTGCATTTCCCGGTGTTGGGCGTCGTACCGCCTTTTGTTGCGCGATTCGGGCTCACCGTCCTGCTCGCGGCGGCCATGTGGCATTTTGTCGAGGCGCCCATCCTGAAACTGAAAACACGGTTCCCGTCCCGAGCGCCCGGTTAACGCGATCGGCACCCGAGATGCCCCATCGCGATACGCAAGGACGTTGCAATCGCCGGCATTTGGTGCAAGAGTTGCCTCCCCAAGGGCGGCCCGTGATCGCCCATTCCGGAGGATCCCGATGAAATACCGCATCTGTTCCATTTTCGCCGTCGGCGTCGCCGTCGCGCTGGCGATGCCGCTCCCCGTTGCCGCGCAACAGCCGATCGTCATCAAGTTCAGTCACGTCGTCGCGATCGACACGCCCAAAGGCAAGGCCGCCGAGCGTTTCAAGCAGCTCGCCGAGGAGCGCACCAAAGGCCGCGTCAAGGTCGAGGTGTACCCCAACAGCTCGCTCTTCAAGGACGGCGAGGAGATGGAGGCGCTGCAGCTCGGTTCGGTGCAGATCCTCGCGCCGTCGGTCGCGAAATTCGGCCCGCTCGGCGTGCGCGAATTCGAGGTGTTCGACCTTCCCTACATCTTCGACAGCTTCGACGACCTGCACAAGGTCACCAACGGCACCGTCGGCGCCATGCTGTTCAAGAAGCTGGAGGGCAAGGGCGTCACCGGCCTTGCGTACTGGGACAACGGCTTCAAGGACATGAGCGCGAACAAGGCCATACGCGTGCCTGCCGACTACAAGGGCCTCAAGATGCGCATCCAGTCGTCGAAGGTGCTGGGCGACGAGATGAAGGCGCTCGGCGCGATCCCGCAGGTGATGGCGTTTTCCGAGGTCTACCAGGCGCTGCAGACCGGCGTCGTCGACGGCACCGAAAACCCGCCGTCCAATTTCTACACCCAGAAGATGCACGAGGTGCAGAAGTACCTGGCGCTGACCGAGCATGGCGTGATCGAGTACGCGGTGATCACCAACAAGAAATTCTGGGATGGCCTGCCGCCCGACATCCGCGCGACGCTCGAAGGCGCGATGGCCGACGCGACGAAGTACGCGAACGAGATCGCCAAGAAGGAGAACGAGGACGCGCTGGAAGCCGTGCGCAAGAGCGGCAAGACCGAGATCATCACGCTTACTCCGGAACAGAAGTCCGCCATGAAGAAGGCGATGGTGTCGGTCCACAAGGAGAACGAAACGCGCGTCGGCAAGGAGACGCTCGAGGAGGTCTACAAGCAGACAGGGTTCAAGCCGTAGCTGATCGATGCCCGCCGATTCGCACCAGGATCTTCGCGACGCGATCCGGGATCTCTGCGCGGAGTACCCCGCCGATTACTTCCGCAAGATCGACGAGGCGCGAGGCTATCCGGAAGCCTTTGTCGACGCGCTGACGAAGGCCGGCTGGCTCGCCGCGCTCATCCCGCAGGATTACGGTGGCTCGGGCCTCGGGCTCACCGAAGCGTCGGTGATAATGGAGGAGATCAATCGCGCGGGCGGCAACTCGGGCGCGTGCCACGGCCAGATGTACAACATGGGCACGCTGCTGCGCCACGGCTCGG
>JBDTLY010000131.1:0-8190 GCA_039934535.1 Casimicrobiaceae bacterium
TGGGTTCATGTGTTACTCCACACAGGTGCCGTCTGCGACCGGTTACTCGGCGATCATGCGAGCGTAGTTCGCCATCGAGCGCCGATAACGGGTCATGTGAAGCGACAACGCGGTCACCGCGATCGAGACCGCTTCGCGCTCGCGTCCCACGTCGACCAGCGCAAGTGCAAGGGTGGCGCTGACGGCGTCGTCAAGATCATCGGATTCCCGCTCGCGCTCGGCCAACAGCAATGCGACGCTTTCCGACGGCTGGCCGAGGTTGCGCAGCGAGCTGGCCATCTGGATCACGGCGCGGCGCCGGCGCTGGCCGGGGAGGCCCAGTTCGAGCGCCTTTCGATACAGGGGCACCGCCATGTCGGAGTGCCCGGTCGAGTCGAGCGAGCTCGCGCGCTCGAACGCCGCCACTGCACTTTCTGGCGGCAGTTCCGCCGCAAGGCGCTCCATCCGGCTCAGGAACTCCTGCTCGGTGTGGTCGTCGATCGATGCCCACAGCTCCGCCACGCGCTGCTCCCAGTCCATGCCATCGCTCCGAGTGGTTTTCGTTCGCTCGGGCAATCTTACATGACACGCCGCGGCGAGAGGCCCTCGAGCGCAACGAAAATCGCCAATGGCAGGAACGCTCCGATGCACGCCGCGGCCAGCACATCGGTTGGCCAATGCACGCCGATCACCATGCGCGAAAGTGCAACCAGAAGGATCCAAATGAATGCCACCGACAACGCGACGCCGCGCGCCGCGGGCCGGATCCGCCCGGCGCAGAGGACACCTGCGGTGGCAATTGCCGCGACGACGAGCGTATGCCCGCTGGGGAAACTGGATCCCCAGTACCACTCGGTTGCCCATAGCGCCGGGCGGGCTCGGCCTGCGGCCATCTTGACGACGTAAACGACGATTGCGCCCGAGATCGCCGATGTCGCGAGCAGCAACGCCTCGAAGCGGCGCCGGGCAAGCAGAAGCGCGGTCGTCGCGACGACCGTCAGTGGAACCAGGATCCAGGACGAGCCGGTGAACGTTACCGTGCCGAAGAATCCGTTCAGCGAACTCGGCGCATGACGATGGATGAAGTCCAGGATGGCTTCGTCGACGGGCCCGGATTCGCCGCCGAGCGCATCTTCGGTCACCTTGATGGCGGACACGAAAAGGGCGAACGCAAGAAGAATGGCGAAACGGCGTCTTCCCACGGCCCCGGACCATGCGGGCTGCCTGCGGCGCACATACGCTCCGAGCACGAAATAGAGCCCGGTGACAATGAGCGCAAGCTTCGCGAAATCCTCGATGAACTCGAAAATCACGCGCGATCGACCGTCAGGCCGCTCATTTCGAGAACCGCAATGCGCCGCGGGCGCGCGCCTTTTCGGCCGCTTCCATCCGGTTCCGCGGCGGCGCATTCGTCTTGAGCGCGTCGAGGAGCCGGCTCGATGCCGCGGCAATTTCCTCGACGGCGGATTGGAATGCCGCCTCGTTCGCCATCGACGGTTTGTTGAAGCCGCTGATCTTGCGCACGAATTGCAGCGACGCGGAACGAATCTCGTCCTGCGTGACCGGCGGCTCGAAGTTGAACAGGAGTTTTATGTTTCGGCACATGATCCCGCCTCGATGGCCTTGTACATGTTGATGTTCGTCGGCAAATACCCGAGCTTGAGGTAGAGGGCGTGCGCGGCGGCGTTGTGGCCGAAGACATGCAGCGCAATGCCGGCAAGCCCGAGCGAGCGCACCTTGTCTTCGAGCGCGAGGAACGCGCGCATCGCGTGGCCCTTTCGCCGGTGCTCAGGTTTGATCGCCACGTCGTAGACGTAGGCGACACGTTTGCCGGCGCGCTCCTGGACAGCGACCCACAGCGTGCCCACGTCGACCTGCGCGGGCTGATCGCGCATGGTGAAGAGGTGATTGTCGGGCGTCGCGAGGCCCTGGGGAAGGAGCTCATCGAACGATTTTCGCGCCAGCGCCGGCGCCTCGGCTTCCTTCCATTGCCCGGAGGCAACTTTTTCCGCGGCATAGGTGGGGACCGCCTCCGTTTCCCACGCGAGGAACTCTTCCGGCGTCATAGGCAGCAGGGC
Source organism: Casimicrobiaceae bacterium (assembly GCA_039934535.1). Lineage (GTDB taxonomy): Bacteria > Pseudomonadota > Gammaproteobacteria > Burkholderiales > Casimicrobiaceae > CAIWHR01. The sequence goes on from JBDTLY010000131.1 coordinate 2,058, forward strand.
GGTCATCAACGGATTTTCAGGCCGAATGGAGCCGCACGTCGTTTGCGGCCACGGATCGAGTCACTTGAACAGCGTTGCATTGAATCGTGCCCGCGCTCGCTCGCAGGCGCCTCGATTGCGCCCCTCCGCGAGGTCGACGGATTCGCCAGCGACCGTGTTCACTCGCGCGACGAAGTAGGGGCCACCCTCGGAGTCCTCGCACTTCACGATTGTTGCCGGCAGGACCTGCGCGGACGCGAACACCTTGCGCACGACCTTGTGCGGGTAACGCCACGTGACCGAAACGCGTGTGCCATCTTCCACCGTCACGAAAAAGCACGGCTGGCGGCTAACGTACGTCACGAGCCCGATGCCCCCGGTCCAGAAAAAGGCCATGATGAGTACCGTCGTCGGAACCGAGTGGCCGTCCGGCGGGCCGTCTCGCAGGACCAGATACGTCATGGCGAACAGCATTGTCAACCAGACGGCGGCGAATCCCCACAGGAAGAGGCCCAGGCGGTTTTGAAAGGTCACGACCATTTGACGCGTTACGTTACAAGTCAATTCGCGCGCATCACGTCGTCCGGGAAATCGTGTACGTCGGGAGGTAGTTGCTCTCGACGTTATGCGTGTGCACGTAAGCGCCGGGCGCGATCGCCTGCGTCGCCGTGCCGATCGGGCAGTTGTACTTGCGGATGACCTCGCCAGTGGTGATGGGTTGCGCCGCCAGCTTGTGGCCGACCGCCGTGGTGCGCTCGACCGTCAGGGCGACGCCGTCGAGCATCACCGATTCGCCCGCCTTGAGCGGCCGCAGCGCGACGGCGATGTTGTCGTTCGGCGACAGGCGCATCACCGCCGGCGAGTTCGCGTCAGCGGTCACGGGTCATCCCGCGCGCGTCAGAACTTTCCATAGCGGTTGTAGGCCTCGACCGGGTCCATTCCGCCGATCAGCGCCCCGCGCATTTCGCTCTCGGTGGCGACGACTTCTTCGGTCTTGGTCACCACGTCCTCCGCTATTTCGCGGGGAACGATTACAACACCGTCGCGATCGCCGAGCAGGTAGTCGCCGGTCGCGATCGTCGCCGTGCCGATGGCCACCGGCTCGCCGTAGCGGTCCGGGATCCACCGCGCGACGACGTCGGAAGGCGTGAGGAACGAGCAGAACACCGGGAATCCCTGCGCCAGGACGAGGTCGGTGTCGCGCGAGCCGCCGTCGACGACGTAGCCCAGCACGCCGCGTGCGGCGAGCGTCTGCGCGGAAAGCTCGCCCATCAATGCAATGTCGTGGTTGTTCGGTTGGCAGACGACGACGTGACCCGCCGGCGCCTTCGCGAGCAGCGTGCACCAGCCGAGCAGCGTTTCGTGGCGCGTCTTCGTCCGGTCGACATGACCCGACACCGTCCACACGGGACCCGCGAGTTTCGTCCCGGGCGCGATCGCCTTGATGTCGGGGGGCAGCACGATGTTTTCGTGCCCCATCATGCGCAGCACGTCGTGCACCGCGCCCGTGTAGCAGCGGGCGAGCCGGTCGGTCAGCGTATCCACGGCGGCGTCAGGCCTTTTTCTTCCAGCCGGCGCCGAGAAGCCACTGCGCGATGCCCGCGAACCATACCGCGATGTGATTGATGCCGCTGATGGTGCCTCCCCCAGAAGGACTGTGTCCGGATACCAACGGCGCAGCGCATCGGCCGGCCGCGCGCCGGAATGGTGCGCCACCTTCAGCGTCGAGGCAAGACGTCGCGGGGCTCAGCCGAGGCCGAACGCGTGCTGGATCTGCGGGCGATAGCTCCGGCCGGAGGTGATCTCCGAGCCATCGATGAGGACGACGAGATACTCGCCGTGCAGCTGCGGACGCAACTCGCGAACGCGCCGCACGTTCACGGCGTGCGAGCGGTGAATGCGGACGAACACTGCAGGATCGAGCGCCGTGAGAAGGTGCGTCAGTGTGTCCTTGTGGAGATACGGCCGGTCGGCCCAGATGCGGACGTAGTTGTCTTCGGCCTCGAGGCGGCTGATGTCTGCCGTCGGCACGATGACGATCCGGTTCACCGACTTGACCGAGATCCGCTCGAGCGGGGCCGGCACGTGCGAGCTTGGCGCCATGAAGGAGGGTTCCCGGCTCTCGGTCGCCGTGCTGCCTGCGGCATCAGTCGGAATCATGGTTCGGCCTCTTGGTCAAATTGCCGGAATGCGATAACTATGTATATACATATATAGGATGTCTGAAGGTTATCGTCAATCGATGCGGCATGCAAGGGCCGGCGGCCGCTCAGGTGACTAATCAGGCGGCCGCGATCCCGGTCCGGCGCGACTTCCGCACCTGGCGGCCGAGGCGGTGGACTTCGTCGAGCGACAGGAAATCGCTCGCGCGTTTCTGTGCGACCTCCCACAGCGGCATCGCGGCGCGGAACCGCGCGCGCCCCGCCGCCGTCAGCTGCACGATCTTGACGCGCCGGTCTTCACCGGCGCGCGCACTGACCAAACCGGCCGTGCGCAACGTGGCGATCGTCCGGCTCAGGGTGGTCTGGTCGGTCAGCGTGACGGTCCCCAGGCGTCCGAGGTCGACGGGCTCCAGCGCGAGGATCGCCCACATGAGCGCGAGCTGGCTCGCCCGCAGTCCGCAAGGACGCAGCGCTTCGTCGTAGACGCTGGAGACCACACGCGTCACCAGCTTGAGGTTCGCATACGCGCATTCGCCCCCGCGTGTTGCATAGGCGGTTTCGATGCCGTCCCCCGCCGGCTTCACGCCGGGCGTCGAATTCCGTTTTGCCATGCCATCCCCCCTTGCCCATTGGTGTCGGGTCCCCGGTCCCTTTGGCCGCGGGTGGCGGCGCATCGACGGGTCCGCGGTGGTGTCCATGCCCCTCGTCGGTGACGGGGCGCCTGCCGCTCCGGGGTTTACAATTGCATATACATATTACAGCGCGGGACGATACGCCGGAACGCCCTCCCGCGCAAGGGGGGCTGCCCGCTCGCCCACGGCCCCGCGCGCTTTGCCTCGCCTTTAGTCCCGCCCGCCAATCAGTTGCAACGGATCGCGTCACGTTCGCTAGAGTCGTGCCGTGCCGATGTGGCGCGCATGTCTTTCGGCGGGGACCCCCAGTCGCCTCGAAATAAAAGCGCCACACCGGCATTTTTTATTGCCCGGCGTGTTCCCGCCCACTTCGGAAACCGGAAGCACGCCGCGCACCGCGTGACGGTTTACCCACCGCGCTCCGCCGTTCGCCGCCGCCGTCGCGCGGTTGGCCAAACTCCCGTTGCGACCGCGAATCGCGCTCTCTAGTCTCGCATCGCAAGCTTCGTTTCCGCAGGCGATCGCCGGGCGGCACGATTCCGTCAATCAGAAACCTTCGGGGGGTCATCGCATGAAGGCGAACCAGATCCGTTACCGGTACGTACTCGGCGCAGCCGTTGCCGCCATCGTGCTGACGGCCGCCGTTCAAAGCACGGTGCAAGCCGCGGACATCAAGGTCGAGGTCACGGGCTCGAACATCCGTCGGATCGAAGGCGAAGGCGCGCTCCCGGTTCAGGTCATCGGACGCGAGGAGATCGACCAGGCCGGCGTGACGAACGCGGTCGAGCTGATGAACCTCATTTCGTCGAACAACAGCGCCGGCAACGTCCAGCTCGGAAACGTCATCGGCGCGAACACGTTCTCAAACCAGACGGCGTCGCTGCGCGGACTGGGCGGCACGTCGACGCTCGTGCTCGTCAACGGAAAACGGCTCGGCACGTTCGCGGGCGGCATCTCGGGCGCCGAAGGCGTCAACCTCGCCGCGATCCCGTTTTCAGCAATCCAGCGCGTCGAGGTGCTGAAGGACGGCGCGTCGGCAATCTACGGCAGCGATGCGATCGGCGGCGTGATCAACTTCATCATGCGCAGCGATTTTTCGGGCGTCGACACGACGGTGTGGTACGGCGCGCCGACGCGCAGCGGCGGCGGCGAGCAGTTCAACGTGTCCGCGACGTTGGGGGCCGGGAACCTCGCGAAGGACAAGTACAACGCGTTCCTGTCGATCTACTATCAGGAGCAGAAGCCGCTCAATCAGGCGGACCGCGATTTCTCGAAGACGAACTACATCCCAGACCAGGGTGTGGACACGACGTCAGGACAGACGTTCCCGGCGTACGTCTACGATCCCGTCACGGGGGCGGGACTCGGCAATCCCGGATTTCCGAATTGTGCGCCGTCCATTGTCATCGGCGCGCGATGCCGCTTCGACCCGGCGCGCTATCCGGGCACGCAAGGACTGCCCGACACCAAGCAACTCAATCTCTTCGGCTCGGCACGCTACCAGATCAATGGCGACTGGCAGGCGTATCTCACCGGGCTCTACTCGCAACAGGACACGCGGTTCATCATCCAGCCGGTGCCGCTGTCCGACCAGATCGCGACGACTGCGACGCCGACCGGCGCATCCGACATCATCCTGCCGCCGACGAGCCCGTTTTACCCGCATCAGTTCGCCATCGATCATGGCGTTGATGGCCAGCCGCTCGGCGTCCGCTATCGCTGCGTCGAGTGTGGGCTGCGCGACAACGAGGACACGAACCGGGCGTTCCAGATCGTCGCCGGCGCGCAGGGCACGTCGTGGGGCTGGGACATCGATGCGGCGTTCAACTACAGCCAGAACACGGCCAAGGAGCAGCCGAACGGCGGCTTCTTCCGCTATACGCAGATCCTGCCGTATCTCAACAGCGGCGTAGTGAACTTCTTCGGGCCCAATTCCCCCGACGTCACGCAGCACATCAAGGCGCTCAACTTCACCGACGAGGCGTTTCACGCCAAGCTGAGCGGCTACGGCTTCGACCTCAAGGGCTCCAGCGAGATCTACACGCTACCCGCGGGCCCGCTGGCGCTGGCGCTCGGCCTCCAGGCGGGACAGGAGACGCTGAAGCAGAACCCGAATCCGCTACTCGCGACCGGCGATGTGACGGGGTACGGCGGCAACCTGCAGGACATCGATCATTCGCGCACGGTGTGGGCGATTTTCGGCGAGCTCAACATTCCGATCGTGAAGAACGTGGAGGCGAACGTCGCCGTGCGCTACGACCACTACAGCGATTTCGGCAGCACGACGAATCCGAAGGTGGCCCTGCGCTGGCAGCCGATGCCGTCGCTATTGTTCCGTGGATCGTGGGGCACCGGCTTCCTGGCCCCGACGTTGTATCAACTGTGGAACCCGACGACGCCGGGGCTCTCGCAGGCGGGGCAGAGCGACCCGCTGCGGTGTCCGGACCCGAACGGCCCGGGGAACGAGACCAATGCCGATTGCAACACGCAGTACACTGTGACGTTCGGCGGCAACCCGAACCTGCAGCCGGAGAAATCGAAACAGACCACCATCGGCGGCGTCTGGGAGCCCGTGAACGGTCTGTCTATCGGCGCGGACTGGTTCGATCTCGATCTCAAGAACCTCGTGTCCAACGGCGTGCCGATCGCGACGATCCTCGATCCGGCGACGTATCCGACCTACAGCGACCTCGTGACGCGGCAGGCTACCTGCGTGGGCGGACCGCCGTGCCCGATCACCGCGATCGACCAGCGGTTCGTCAACCTCGGCGAGGTGAAGATCCAGGGGATCGACATCGACGCCCGGTACACGTCGCCTTCGACGGCGTATGGTCGCTTCCGCGCGCTGCTGACCGGCACGTACTACATCAGCTACGAGGTCGAGCAACCGAACGGAACTTTCGCCGGCTTCGTGTCGAACGCATTCCAGGCGCCGGCGACGGGCATCACGCCGCGGTGGAAGAGCTACGCGGCGCTGACCTGGGACCTCGGGCCATGGACCGCGACGGTTGGCAACAACTACCAGAGCTCGTACATCGACGTCCACACCGACAACGACGGCAACCAGCGTCGCGTGGGCTCGCTCACGACCTGGGACGCGCAAGGCTCGTACACGGGGTTCAAGAACTTCACGCTGACGCTCGGCGTCAAGAACCTCATGGACACGAATCCGCCGTTCACGAATTCAGACCTGACGTTCCAGACCGGTTACGACCCGTCGTACTACGATCCGCGCGCGCGCTTCGTGTACGGTTCGGTCCGGTACGCGTTTCGATAAGGCGACGTCGCGCCGGACCTAGAAAAGGTCGAGCTGACCTCCGGTGCGCGGCGGCCGGAACCGCGACGTGTCGAGCGGCGCCT
>JBDTLY010000132.1:0-8098 GCA_039934535.1 Casimicrobiaceae bacterium
GAGCTTCTGATTCGCGACGAGCGCGTTGTCGACGTCGGCGAACGCGTTCTGGATCGAGATCTGGTAGTTGTAGAGCGCGGCCTGCTGGGCCGCTTCTGCCAGCGCGACCTGCCCGCTCACCGCGCCGAACGTGAAGATCGGGCCCACCAGCTGGCCGGCATAACTCCACGTGCGCGACGGGCCGGTGAAAAGCTTCGACAGGTCGGCGCTCGCGGTGCCGAACGCGCCGGTGAGCGAAATGGCCGGGAAGTAGAGTGCCTTCGCGGCGCCGATCTGGGCGTTGGCGGCGATCAGCGCTTCTTCCGATTGCATCAGGTCCGGACGCCGCTCGAGGAGCTGCGACGGCACGCCAGCCGGCACCGGCGGAAGCGCGAGATCGTAGATGGATTTGCCGCGGGCAACGGGTCCGGGATTGCGCCCGAGCAGGATGGAGATCGCGTTCTCGGTCTGCGCGATCTGCGATTCGATCTGCGGGATCTGTGTGGCGGCGGATTCGTACTGCGACTGCGCCTGCGCGACGTTCATCTGCGAGACCTGACCGTACTTGAACTGCAGCTCGAAGAGCTTGACCGATTCCGAATACGTCCCGAGTGTGCGCTTCGCGACGTCGAGCTGCTCGTCGAGGCCGCGGAGCTGCAGGTAGTCGGTCGCGACGGACGCGACGAGCGACAGGATGACGCCCCGCCGCGCGTCGTCGGTGCCGAGCAGGTTCGCGCGCGCGGCCTCCGACTGCCGGCGGATACGCCCCCACAGATCGATCTCCCAGCTCGCGTTCAGGGCCGCTTCGTAAGCCGACTGCGGATTCGGGATGGTCCGCTCGAGAATGGGTGTGGCGCCCGCCTCCGAGCTGCGGGCGCGCGCACCCGTCAGCCCGTAGCCGGTTTGCGGAAACCATTGCGAGCGCGTCTGCGTGAACACGCCCGCGGCTTGCTCGACGTTGGCGACCGCGACCTTGATGTTCCTGTTGTTCGCGAGCGCTTCGGCAATCAGCGCATCGAGCACCGGATCGCCGAATTGCTTCCACCATTCGAGATTCGCGCTGTCGGCGGCTTCCTTCGCCGCGAAGCGGAAAGCGTCGGGCGCCAGGACGGCAGGGCGCCGATAGTCGGGGCCCATCGTGCAGCCCGCGAGGGCGAGCGCGACGACAAAGCTGGTGCGCGCGCCCCGCATGTCAGTCATCTCCCTTCGGCGCAACCGGAGCGACCGGCGGCGTCGGCGCGGCGGGCGGAGCGGCCTCGCCTTTCTTTTCCTTCTTGCGTTCCGCCAGCCGGTCGAAGAGGTAGAAGAACAGCGGCACGTAGAGCATCGCGAGCGTCGTTTCGCCCAACATCCCGCCGATGATCCCGGTGCCGATCGAGTGGCGCGCATTGGCGCCCGCGCCGACGGCGATCGCCAGCGGCAGGCAGCCGAAAGCGAACGCGAGCGAGGTCATGATGATCGGCCGCAGCCGCTGCTCGCCGGCCAGCATCGTCGCTTCCATGATCGACTTGCCTTCGCGGCGGAACTCGACGGCGGCCGTCACGCGCAGCACGGCGTTCTTGGCGCCGAGGCCGATCAGCACGAGGAGGCCGATCTGGAAATAGACATCGTTCTCGAGCCCGCGCGCCCAGTTGGTCACGAGCGCGCCCAGGATGCCGAACGGCACGGCCGTCATCACGGCGCCCGGCAGGCTCCACGACTCGTATTGCGCGGACAGCACGAGGAAAACGATGATGAGGCCGAACACGAACGCGATCATCGACGTGCCGCCGGATTTCTTCTCCTCGTAGGAGAGGCCCGACCACGCGTACGTGTAGCCGGGAGGCAGCACTTCCTTGGCGACCGCTTCCATCGTGGTTATGGCGTCGCCCGAGCTGTAACCGGGCGATGCGTTGCCGTTTATCTTGGCGGCGGTAAAGCCGTTGAAATGGGGCAGGATGTCAGGTCCGGAAGTCCACTGGGTCGAGACCACCGACGACAGCGGCACCATCTGGTTCTGGTTGTTGCGCGTGTACAGGCGCGTGAGGTCGCCGGGAGTCTGCCGGTACCTGGCGTCGGATTGCACGATCACCCACCAGACGTGGCTGAACAGGTTGTATTGGCTCACGGTGAGCGAGCCGAATTGCGCCTGGATCGCGCTGTAGACATCCTGGATCGAAATGCCGAGCAGCGTCGTCTTCTCGCGGTCGACGTCGGCGCGCAGCTGCTGCGTGTTTGATCGGTACGTCGTGGCGAGGCCCGTCAGGTCCGCGCGCGCGCGCGCCTTGGCCAGGACCTTCTGCGTGACGTCGTCGAGCGCCACGGGATCGCCGGTGCCGGTGTCCTGGACCCAGAATTCGAAGCCGCCCGTCGTCCCGATGCCGGGGATAGCCGGCGGCGCGATCGGGATCACGACGGCACCCTCGATCTGCTGCGCTTCCTTGTAGAACGCCGTCAGGATGGCGCGGGCATTCTGCACTCTGGCGGTCTCGACGTCCTTGTAGCGCTCGTCGAAGCGCTTGAACGTGACGAAGAACGCGCCGGCATTCGTCTTGAAGCCGGCGTCGAGCAGGCTGTACCCGGTGATCATCGTCCGTGTCTCGACTCCGGGAAGCTTTGCGAATATTGCGTCGGTGCGCTCCGCGATCGCCTGCGTGCGCTCGAGGCTTGCCGCCTGCGGCATGATGATCGCCGCCATCGCGTAGCCCTGGTCCTCCTGGGGGACGAAGCTGGTCGGGAGGACGTGGAAGAGGTGCCAGATGGCGCCGAGGAACACGGCGAGCAGCGCGAGCGCGATGGTCGTTCGCGCGATGACCCAGACCACCGCGTGGCCGAAGCCGGCGGTGACCTGGTCGACCTTGCGGTTGAACCATGCGAAGAAGCCGCGCTTCGGCGGCGGATTGTGGCGCAGCATCAGTGCGCACATCGCGGGGGTAAGCGTCAGCGCGAGGAAGCCCGACACGGACACCGAGATCACAATCGTGATCGCGAACTGCTTGTAGAGCTGGCCGGTGGTGCCGGGCAGGAACGCGGCGGGGATGAAGACGGACGACATCACGAGCACCACGGCGACGAGCGAGGTCGCGATTTCGTCCATCGAGCGAAGCGTGGCTTCCTTCGGCGGCAGGTGGTGCTGCGCCATGTTCCGCTCGACGTTCTCGACCACGACGATCGCGTCGTCGACGACCATGCCAATTGCCAGCACGAGCCCGAACAGCGTCAGCAGGTTGATCGAGAATCCCAGCGCCAGCATGCCGGCGAACGTCGCAATGAGGGCGACGATGATCGCCACCGTGCAGATGACGGTCGTGCGGAAGCTCTGCAGGAAAAGGTAGACCACGAGCACGACCAGCGCGATCGCCTCGAACAGCGTCTTGATCACCTCCCAGATCGACGCCCGGACGAAATCGTTGGTGTCGAGCGAGATCAGGTACTCGACGCCTTCAGGGAACCGTGTCTTCATCTGCGTCAGCGTGTCCCGGACGGCTTTCGACACGATGAGCCCGTTGGCCCCCGGCTGCAGGTAGACGGCGATGAACGTCGCCGGGACGCCGTTGAGCTTGCTGTCGACGATGTATTGCTTGAGGCCGATCTCGGCGCGGGCGACGTCGCCGACGCGCACGATCGCACTGCCGTCCTGGCTCGCGCGGAGGATGATGTCGAGGTACTGCCGCGGGTCCGTGTACTGGCCCTGGGTGATCACCGGGAACGTGAGCTCGACTGGGCCGGAGCTCGGTTGCTGCCCGATCTGCCCGGCGCCGAACAGTTGATTCTGCTGGCTGATCGCGTTGGCAATGTCACTCGTGGTGATCCCGAGAGAGGCCATCCGGTCGGGATTCATCCAGATCCGCATCGCCTGGTCCGGAACGCCCAGGATCTGCGCCTGGCCCGCGCCGTTGACGCGCTTCAACGCGTCGAGCACGTACACGTTGGCGTAATTGGCGACGTAGTCCCCGCTGTAGCGGTCGCCCTTCGCGTAGACGGCGATCAGCATCATGATCGACGACGACTTCTTCTGCACCGACACGCCCTGCTGCGTCACCGCGGACGGAAGCTGCGGCAGCGCGAGGTTGACGCGGTTTTGCACCTGCACCTGCGCAATGTCGGGGTTCGTCTCCAGCGAGAAGTAGACGGTGAGCGTGAGCTGCCCGGTCGCCGAGCTCGTCGACGACATGTAGAGCATGTTGTCGACGCCGTTGATCTGCTGCTCGATCGGCGAGGCAACGGATTCGGCCAGCGTCTTGGCGTCGGCGCCGGGATAGGTCGCCTGCACGGTCACCTGGACCGGCGTGATGTTCGGATATTGCTGGACGGGAAGCAGCATCATCGCGACGAGGCCGGCGATCGAAATGATGATCGCCACGACCGCGGCGAAAATCGGCCGCTCGATGAAAAATCGCGAAAACATCGGAGATTCGCCCGCCGGTGCTACTGCGCGACGGCGATGTCGACGCGGCGCGCCTCGTCGTCCGCGCCGCTGCCTGTGACCGTGACAGGGGGCAGCATGCGGATCCGCTGGGGATTGACGCCGTTCGCCACGAGCGCGTCGCGCACGGCGGCCGCGCGCCGTTTGGCAAGCTCGGCGTGGGCGGCGACGTTTCCGCTGCCATCCGCGTATCCAGTGATCGTGATCGCGGTGCCGATTCCCATGACCGCGGCCGCGTGTGCGCGCACGAGGCCAAGTGCGTCCGCATCGAGCACGGCAGAGTCACGCGCGAAACGAACGCCAACACCCGCGAGCGGGGACGGGACCGGCTTCGGGGCTGTGGCGGACGCCGGCGCCTGATACGCCGTTGCCTTGACGTCGGCGCCGCCGGCGAGGCGCACACCGCCGTCGACGACCACGCTTTCCCCGGCCTTGAGCCCGCTGGAGATCACCCAGTCCTCGTTGTTCCAATCGCCGACCTCGACCGGGCGCAACTCCGCCTTGTTGTCCTTGCTGACGACCCAGACGAAATGCCCCTTGGCGCTCTGCTGCACCGCGCGCTGCGGAACCACGATGGCGTTGGGCAGGATTGCGCCCTTGAGCCGGGTGCGCACGTACTGGTTCGGTCGCAGCACGCCATCCGGGTTGTCGACGGTCGCGCGCAGCAGGAAGGTTCCGGTGGCCGAGTTGTACGACGGATCGGCGAAGGTGATGCGTCCCGTGAATGGAAAAATCGAGCCATCGACCATTTCGATTTCGACGACGAACTGGCCGCCTTGAGGCAGCTTCAGCGCGCCCTTCTTGACCGAGTCGCGGACTCGTTCCAATTCGTTTTCGGAAACGCTGAAGTTGATCCACATCGGCGTCAGCACCGAGACGGTGGTGAGCTGGCTGTTCTGCGGGCTGAGGTAGGTGCCGTCGGCAACCGCCGCGAAACTGGACACGCCGGTGACGGGCGAGACGATGGTCGTGTACGACAGATTGAGCTGCGCCTCCTGCACTTGCGCCTTGCTTTGCTCGACCGCAGCGGCGGACTGCTCGTACTGACCCTGCGCGTCGTCGAGGTCCTTTTGCGACAGCGCATTCTGCTCGGTGAGCGGCTTCGTGCGCGCGAGATTCGCCTTCGCGACTTCGAGCGCGGCCTGGTTCCGCTGCATCGATGCCTTCTGCGCGTCGAGCTGCGCCTGGAAGGGCTTCTGGTCCATCTGGAAGAGGACCTGGCCTTTCTTCACCACCGATCCTTCCCTGTAGACGCGCTGGTCGAGGAATCCCGAAACGCGCGCCTGGATATTCACTGCCTGCGAGCTTTGCGTCTGCGCGACGTATATCGGCGTCACCGGCACGTCGCGCGCGACGGTCGTCATTACCGTGACGTCGATCGGCGGCTTCGCGGCGTCAGTCTTGGCGTCCCGGCCGCAAGCCGCAACGAGCACGATCGCGGCCGCCAGCGCGACGATGCGCGGGCCACCGGCGACGCGTAGCATGGGCATAGGCGGTACTCCTGCGGGGAAAGAACCAGGACGACGGACCCGCGTCCGTCGTGACGAACGCGCATTTTCACCCGGGAGCCGCGGTCTTGTCGACTGCGGGCCGCGGCACGTCAGCGCAGCGCGCCAGACGCGTCGCTGGTCTTCGCTGACGGCTCGATCGGCGCTTCGAAACCGCCGCCGAGCGCGAGATAGAGGTTGACCCGCTGGACGAGGCGCTCCGACTGCATGCGCAGGAGTGCGATCCGCGCGTTGTAGAGTGCGATCTGCTGCTGCTCGACGCCGGAAAGGTCGAGGGTGCCCACCCGGAAGCGTATATTCGCGAGCTCGAGCGCCCGCTCGTTTTCGCGCAGCGAACGCAGGAGAATCTGTTCGCGGTCACCGGCAGCGGAGCCTGCGGCGAGCGCATTCTCGACTTCGCCGAACGCCCGGATTCCGACCTTGCCGTAGTCGGCGATCGCGGCCTTCTGTTCCGCGGTGCGCGCGTCGACCTGCGACTGCAGGAGGCCGCCCAGAAACAGCGGCTGCAGTAGACCGGCGCCAGCACTGAATACGGGATTGTCGCGGCTTTGAAGGACGAAGAGTTCCGAATTGAGCGACGTGAAGTTGGCGACGAGCGTGATGCGCGGCAATCGCGCGGCCTTCGCCTCCTCGGTGCGATAGAACGCGGCCGCGACACGGCGCTCCGCCGCGACCACGTCGGGCCTGCGCTCGAGAAGCTCGGAGGGAAGGCCGGCGGGAACCGAGCCCGGCCACGCTGGCAGCGCATCGGCGACGGCGACTGCCGCGGCAGGATAGCGGCCCAGCAGCGTCTCGAGACCGCGCAAGGCATTCTGGTAGGCGAGATCGAGGCTGCGTACCGTGTCCCGCAGCGCTTCGACGTTCGCCTGGGCGAGCGCGACGGCGTATTGATCGCCGCTGCCGACGCGCAGGCGGTCGCGTGTGAGCGCGCCGATCTGTTCGCTCGCCTGCAACGCGTTTTCCGCGACCGTCTTCTGGAGTCGGGCCTCGACCGCGAGGATCCAGCCCTTGACGACGAGTGCTGCGATCGACTGCCGCGCGAACTCGGCGTCGAGCACCGCGGAATCGTATTGCAACTCGGTCGCGCGCGCGGTCGCGCGCACGCGTCCCCAGAGGTCGAGCTCCCACGCAGCGAACAGCCCGACGCCCGAGAGGCCCGACGAGTCGCCGCTCATCTTGCCGCCGCCGCGAGCCTGGAGGTTCACCTGCGGCCAGAGTGGCGACTTCGCGCCGGCGAAGTACGCGGCCGCGAGGTCGACGCGCGCCGCTGCGATGAGGACGTCGGCGTTGTAGACGAGAGCCTCGCGGACGAGCGCGTCGAGGCGCGGGTCGTTCAGCGACACAAGCCACTGCTGGGCGACGGTACCCGCATCCGCTCCGGCTGCCCACTGCGGGGGCGGCGCGACGTTGGGCATCGCCTGCCTCGCGGTTTCCTCGTGCGGCGGTAGATCCTTGAGTGCGCAGGCCGACAGTCCGAACGCGCAGAGAACGAACACGGTGCGCCCGGCATTCATCACGTCAATGCAGCTTCGGAATCAGATAGTTCGTGTACGAGCCGACGCGGATAATGACCTTGCGCAGGATGTGCAGAAAGGCGGCATGGTCGGTATAGATGGCCGCGTCTCCGGCGGCCCCTGCCGCGAGGAAGAGCTCCTTGTCCTTGTCGGCCACATCGAATCTGACTGCGAAGCGCTGCGGCGGAGCGGCAAGTACGCCCGTGATCGGCAACGTTCCCGTGGCTTGCAATTGCCCCGCGCCCGACGCCCAGACGATCGAATTGACCGTCGCCTTGATGATGCGCCCCGGATCGGTATAGAGCGCGAATTCGGCCTCATTGCCCGGCGCGACCTGATGCAGCTCGTTCTGGTGGTACAGCGCGACGACGCTTCCCGTGGACTCGACCAGCGTCATGACGGGAGCGACCGGCAGCGCGGCGACGAAGCCGCCCGGCCGCAGCTGCAGATTGATGACGTAGCAGTCGCACGGCGAGCGCGTCGTCGTCTGGTCGAGATCCCACTTCGCGTTTTCGAGCTGCGCCCGGATCTGCGCAATCTGCGCGTACTCGCCGTTCGACTTCGCGCCGAGCCTCTGCTGCACCTGCTCGCGTCCGGCAACCGCTTGCGTCTGGCCCGCGGCCGCCTGCGCCTCGGCACTGCGCGCGGACTCGAGCTGCCCGGTGAGGTCGCGGACATTGGTCTCGGCCTGC
>JBDTLY010000133.1:0-8041 GCA_039934535.1 Casimicrobiaceae bacterium
CCGGGATGCGCTCGAGAATCTCCTTCACCGGCTCCGGCAGCCCGCGCAGGCTTCGAAGCTTCGCCTTGTAGTCCCGGAGCTCGGGGGTTGTCGGCAGCTTACCGTGGATCAGGAGGTGCGCGATTTCCTCGAATTCGCATGTCTCCGCGATGTCGAGGATGTCGAAGCCGCGGTACGCGAGGTCGTTGCCGGTGCGGCCCACGGTGCAAAGCGCCGTGTTGCCCGCGGGGACGCCCGAGAGCGCGACCGACTTCTTCGCCTTGGGGGCGGGGGCGGTTACATCATTCATCGCAGGCTCCATGAATCGGTGCGGGACGGCAGGGTGGTCATTTCTTCGTCGCGAACAGCGCGTCGAGTTTGGTTTCGTAGGTGTGGTAGCCGAGGAAGTCGTAGAGGTCGGACCGCGTCTGCATCGTGTCGACAACAGCCTTCTGCGTGCCGTCGCGGCGCAGCGTCGCATAGACGTTTTGCGCCGCCTTGTTCATCGCGCGGAATGCCGAGAGCGGGTAGAGCGCGATCGCCACGTCGGCGCCGCGGAGCTCGTCGACGGTGAAGTACGGCGTCGCGCCGAATTCCGTGATGTTGGCGAGGATCGGCACCTTGACCGCGGCGGCGAACTGCTTGTACATCGCAAGCTCGGTAATCGCCTCCGGGAAGATCATGTCGGCGCCCGCTTCGGCGCACGCGCACGCGCGGTCGATCGCCGCCTGCAGGCCTTCGACGGCAAGCGCATCGGTGCGGGCCATGATGACGAAATCGGGGTCCGTCCTCGCGTCGACCGCGGCCTTGATCCGGTCCACCATCTCCGCCTTCGAGACGAGCTCCTTGCCCGGCCGGTGCCCGCAACGCTTGGCCCCGACCTGATCTTCGATATGGATTGCCGCGGCGCCGAACTTGATCATCGACTTCACGGTGCGCGCGACGTTGAACGCGGACGCGCCGAAGCCGGTGTCGACGTCGACCAGCAGCGGCAGCGAGGAGGCATCGGTGATGCGACGCACGTCCGTCAATACGTCGTCGAGACTGCTGATGCCGAGGTCGGGCACGCCGAGCGATCCCGCGGCGACGCCGCCGCCCGAAAGGTAAATCGCGGAAAAGCCCGCGCGCTCGGCGAGGATCGCGTGGTACGCGCAGATCGCGCCGGGTATCTGCAGCGGACGCTCAGCGGCGAGGGCGGCGCGGAATTTGGCGCCGGGCGACATCGTCGTCATCGGGGATCCGCCGCAAAAAATGCCGCAACCGCTGCCGGCAGCGTCGCGCCCGCGGCGCGCGCCTGGCGCAGCACCGACCAGCAATAGCGATACGACCCGCGGTCGTGCAGCGCATCGCCCACGCGGATCGGCGCCCAGTCCGCGGTCTGCGCGGCGGCAAGCACCGCCGCCGCCATGTCGATTTCCGCGGCGGCCGGCTGCATCGCGCGCAGGATCGGCTCGATCTGCGACGGATGGATGCTCCACATGCGCAGAAAGCCGAACTCGGCGCGCGCCCGCCGCGCGTCCGCGTACACGATCTCCGGATCGTCGAGCGCCCGGGTGACGCCGTGCGTCGGCACGACCGCATGCGCAAGTGCCGCGGCGGCGGTTTCGCCTTTTGCGCGCTGCAAAAGCGGGTGCTCGAATTGCCCGGGGCTGTCCATTGCGGTGGACGGAATCGCGCCGTGATGGGCGCTCACAAAATCCATCGTTCCGAAGTCGAGGCTCACCACGCCCGGCAGCGCGGCGATGGCCCATGCGTCGTGCACCGCGCCATGCGTTTCGATCATCACGCTGACGGGAATCTCGCGGCCCAGTCCAATGCGGGCCGTCGCGAGCGCCAGTCGATCCATGAACAGCGCGACATCCGCCACCGACTCCGCTTTCGGGCAGGTGAGGAACGCGAGCCGGTCACCCGCTTCGCCGATCAGGATCGCGAGCTCGGCGGCGGCGGCGGGATGGCGGACATCGTGGACGCGCGCGCCGACACGGTCGAAGCGGTTGGCCTCGCCCGCGATCAGCGCCGCCATCGCGCGCGCATGGTCCAGTTCCGCGCCGACGGGGGCGCCGTCCTCGCAATCCGCGGCGATGTCGAACACCGGGCCGCGCTCGGCCTGCAAGGTCAGCGCCTTTTCGATGAACTTCGCGCGTCCGCCGTAGTGGACGCACGCGGGCAGCGCGGGCAGGGGGCGTTCATGGCCCCAGAGTGCTGCCTGCGGGGAGAGGCGGGCCGTCATGGGCGGTTCGTCTTTCGGGACGCCGTCAGGAAATCATGGACGCCACGCCGGCGCGCTCTTCTTCGAGCTCCTTCAGCGTCGCATCCATCCTCTCGCGTGAAAAGGCGTCGATCTCGAGGCCGGCGACGCGCGTGTACTCGCCGTTCGCGGTCGTGACCGGCACGCCGTACATCACGTCAACGGGAATGCCGTAGCTGCCGTCGGAGGGGACGCCCATCGTCGCCCATTTTCCGTTGCTGCCCATGAGCCAGTCGCGGACGTGGTCGATCGCGGCGTTCGCGGCGGAGGCGGCCGACGACAATCCGCGCGCTTCGATGATCGCGGCGCCCCGCTTGCCCACGGTCGGCAGGAACACGGTGCGGTTCCAATTCTCGTCGTTGATGAGCGCCTTGAGCGATTGCCCGTCGACGGTGGCGAACCGGTAGTCGGGATACATCGTGGGCGAATGGTTGCCCCAGACGATGAGCTTTTCGATGCCGCCGACCGGCTTGCCGCTCTTCGCCGCGAGTTGCGACAGCGCGCGGTTGTGGTCGAGCCGCAGCATCGCGGTGAAATTCTTCTTCGGCAGCGAGGGCGCGGACTTCATCGCGATATAAGCGTTCGTGTTCGCCGGGTTGCCGACGACCAGCACCTTGATGTCGCGGCTCGCGACCTTGTCGAGCGCCTTGCCCTGCGCGACGAAGATCTTCGCGTTCTCCAGCAGCAGGTCCTTGCGCTCCATCCCCGGGCCGCGAGGCCGCGCGCCGACCAGCAGCGCGACGTCGGCGTCCTTGAACGCGACTTCCGGGTCGGCGGAGCCGGCCATGCCGGCGAGCAGGGGGAAGGCGCAGTCCTCGAGCTCCATCATCACGCCCTTGAGCGCGGCCTGCGCCTTGTCGAGCGGCAACTCGAGCAGCTGCAGGATCACCGGCTGGTCGCGTCCGAGCATCTCGCCGGCGGCGATCCGGTAGAGCAGGCTGTAGCCGATCTGGCCCGCGGCACCGGTGACGGCGACGCGTACGGGTTTTTTCATGAATGACTCCTGGAGGAAGGCGGTCGGAAGGGCGGCGTCATCGCACGGGACAGGAGGGTCGGACGGGTTCGTGGGCGATGGCGCGGAAATCCCGCGTTGTTGCGGTGCGGAATGCCCCTCAAGCCTAGCAGAGCCGATGCCCCCCAAACATGATCCAGCGCAGGAATTGTAGGCGTCCCGGGCGGGCGCTGTCAAACAAGTCTTATATCTTTTATATGAGAAAGGATAATGGATAGACAGGGGGGTGCGGCGGTCGGATAATTGCCGGCGAAACGGTCCCTTCCGGATGCCATGATCCAGCCCTCTCCGACGTTCCAGCCGCTCTACCTGCAGATCAAGGCGCTTCTCGAGCGGAGCCTCGACGCGGGCGAATGGCGGCCGGGCGGGGCCATTCCGAGCGAGCATGAACTCGCCGGGCGCTTCGGCGTGTCGCAGGGAACCGTGCGCAAGGCAATCGCGGCGCTGGCCGCCGGCAACCTCGTCGTCCGCCGCCAGGGCAAGGGCACATTCGTCGCGACGCACACGGAGGAGCAGTCATCGAGTTTCCGATTCCTGCGGATCCGGCGCAACGACGGCATCGACGAGTATCCGGGAAGCCGGCTTGTCGATGTGCGCCGCGGCAAGGCCACTGCCGAGGTCGCGCGGCTGCTCGACCTCCAGTCCGGCGAGGGCGTCATCCTCCTGCGCCGGATTCTCGAATACGGCGGGGCGCCCGTCGTGCTGGACGACATCACGCTTCCCGCCGGGTTGTTCAAGGGGCTCACCAAGGCGCGGTTCGAGGCCTATCGCGGGTCGATGTACGGATTTTTCGAGACCCAGTTCGGCGTGCGGATGCTGAACGCCGAGGAAAAACTGCGCGCGGTCGCCGCCACTGTGACCAGCGCGCGACTGCTCGGGGTTGCGCCCGGGACGCCGCTCCTCGCCGTCGACCGGGTCACCCGAACCTACGGCGAGCGGCCGGTCGAATGGCGGCGTGGGCTGTGCGTGACGGGACGGCACCACTATTTCAATCGATTGGGATAACCGGCACCCGATTCCTCGCGCTGGAATCGTCGCGCGCTTGGCGGGGCTCCCTCGAATCGCGCTATAATTAGTTGCTGCTTTGCACAATGCCCGCCGGACGGGGTCGCGGCGACGCGATGCAACCAAAGATGCAACCGAATTCGCGCTCGTCCGTGCACCCGACCGTCCCGCTTCGGACCTAAACGGATCGCGTTCATGCCCTGTCCCGGGTTCCCTTCGCTGTCGATGGCCTGCGACAGACACGCACCCGCAAACGTCATTCCCGGCAGGATCGCGCATGCCGCCCGCTGATCGTCCGGCAGCGCGGGCCCGTCCCGTCTACCTCGACCTGCCGCGGATCCGCCTGCCGGTGCCTGGCATCGTATCGATCCTGCACCGGATCTCGGGCGTGCTGCTGTTCCTTGTCGGCATTCCTCTCCTGCTCGCCGGCGTCGCGATGAGCCTTGCGTCGCCGGAATCGTTCGCGCAATTGCGGGGCAACTTCGCGCACCCGCTCGCGAAGCTCGTGCTGCTGGTCCTTGTCTGGTCGTATATCCATCACTTCTGCGCCGGCATCCGTTTTCTGCTGCTCGACGTGCACAAGGGGATCGAGCTCGAGGCGGCCCGCCGGACAAGCGTAGTCGTGCTGGTGGTGAGTCTCGCGCTGACCGCCGTCGCCGGAGCGCGGCTGTGGTGACCCGGCGCGAAGCCGTCGGCGCGCACTACGGCCTCAAGGACTGGCTGCTGCAGCGGCTGACCGCCGTGCTGATGGCGGCCTACACGCTGTTGGTGCTGGGCATTGCGCTCTGGAACGGCGGATTCGATTACGCGCTCTGGCGCGCGCTGTTCGCGCACGGCGCATGGAAGCTCGCGTCGTTCCTGTTCATGGCCGCGCTCCTCTTTCATGCGTGGGTCGGCGTCCGCGACATCTACATGGACTACATCAAGCCGGTGGGCGTGCGCCTCGCGCTGCAGTTCGTTTCCGTCGTCGTGCTCCTCGGCTATCTCGGCTGGACCCTCCAGATTTTGTGGGGCGGTCCGTAATGGCGCTCCCCATCCGCAAGTTCGACGCGATCGTGGTCGGCGCCGGCGGCTCCGGCATGCGCGCCTCGCTACAACTCGCCGAGGCGGGACTCTCGGTCGCGGTGCTGTCGAAGGTCTTCCCGACGCGCTCGCACACGGTCGCGGCGCAAGGCGGCATCGGCGCCGCGCTCGGCAACATGTCCGAGGACAGCTGGCTGTGGCACATGTACGACACGATCAAGGGCTCCGACTGGCTTGGCGACCAGGATGCCATCGAGTACATGTGCAAGATCGCGCCGCAGGTCGTCTACGAGCTCGAGCATTTCGGCATGCCATTCGACCGCAACGCCGACGGCACGATCTACCAGCGGCCGTTCGGTGGCCACATGGCGAACTTCGGGGAGCGGCCCGTGCAGCGCGCCTGCGCCGCCGCCGATCGCACCGGCCATGCGCTGCTGCACACGCTCTACCAGCGCAACGTCCGCGCGCACACGCAGTTCTACGTCGAGTGGATGGCGCTCGACCTCGTCCGCGACGCCGACGGCGACGTGCTCGGCGTCGTCGCGCTAGAGATGGAGACGAGCGAGGTCATGATTCTCCAGGCCAAGGCGACGATGCTGGCCACCGGCGGCGCCGGCCGCATCTTCGCCGCGTCGAGCAACGCGTTCATCAACACGGGCGACGGCCTCGGCATGGCGGCGCGCGCCGGCATCCCGCTGCAGGACATGGAATTCTGGCAGTTCCATCCAACGTGCATTCCCGGAGCCGGCGTGCTGATCACCGAGGGCGTGCGGGGCGAGGGCGGCATCCTCCTAAACTGCAACGGCGAGCGGTTCATGGAGCGCTACGCGCCGAACGCGAAGGACCTCGCATCGCGCGACGTCGTGAGTCGCTCGATGGACCAGGAGATCAAGGAAGGCCGCGGCTGCGGGCCGCTCAAGGACTACGTGCTGCTGAAGCTCGACCACCTCGGGCCCGAGGTGATCATGAAGCGGCTGCCGTCGATCCGGGAGATCGCGATCAAATTCGCGAATGTCGACCCGATCAAGGAGCCGATTCCCGTGGTGCCGACGATCCACTACCAGATGGGCGGCATCCCGACCAACATTCACGGGCAGGTCGTCGCGCCCTCAGTTGGCAACCCCGACGGCGATGACCGCGCCGTCGTCAACGGCCTCTATGCGGTCGGCGAGTGCTCGTGCGTGTCGGTGCACGGCGCCAATCGCCTGGGCACCAATTCGCTGCTCGACCTGATCGTGTTCGGTCGCGCGGCCGGCAACTTCATCGTCGACCAGGCGTTGCCCCGGCAGGCGCACAAGCCGCTGCCGAAAGATGCGGCGGACCGCCCGCTGGCCCGGCTTGCGCGGCTCGACAACGCGACGACCGGCGAGTCCGTGTCCGCGGTGGCGGCTGACCTGCGGCAGGCGATGCAGTCGCATTGCGCCGTCTACCGCAATCAGGAGCTGCTGACCGAGGGCGTGCGGAAGGTCATGGAGATCGAGCAGCGCGCGGCGCGGACGGCGATCAAGGATCACAGCAAGACGTTCAACACGGCGCGCGTCGAGGCGCTCGAGCTCGACAACCTGATCGAAACCGCGAAGGCGACGGTGGTGTCGGCCGAGGCCCGCCGGGAATCGCGCGGCGCGCAGGCGCGCAGCGACTACCCGGACCGCGACGACGTCCATTTCCTGAAGCACACACTGTGGTATCGCGACGGCAACCGCCTCGCGTACAAGTCGGTCAACATGAAGCCGGTGTCGGTCGAGGCGTTTCCGCCCAAGACGCGCACGTACTAGGGACCCCGATGAAATTCCGCATCTACCGCTACGATCCCGACAAGGATGCGAAGCCATACATCCAGGACTACGACGTCACGCTCGACCATCACGACCGGATGCTGCTCGACGCGCTGATCCGCGTGAAGGCCGTCGACGACACACTGTCGTTCCGCAAGAGCTGCCGCGAGGGCGTGTGCGGCTCCGACGCGATGAACATCAACGGCAAGAACGGCCTCGCCTGCATCACCAACCTGAAGGAGCTGAAGGAGCCGGTCGAGCTGCGTCCGCTGCCGGGGTTGCCGGTGATCCGTGACCTCATCGTCGACATGAGCCAGTTCTTCAAGCAGTACCACTCGATCAAGCCGTATCTCATCAACGACACGCCACCGCCGGAAAAGGAGCGGCTGCAGTCGCCGGCCGATCGCGAAGAGCTCGACGGCCTGTACGAATGCATCCTCTGCGCGTGCTGCTCGACGGCCTGTCCTTCATTCTGGTGGAACCCGGACAAGTTCGTCGGCCCCGCCGGCCTCCTGCAGGCGTACCGGTTCATCGCCGACTCGCGCGACGAAGCCACGAGCGAGCGCCTCGACAATCTCGAGGACCCGTATCGCTTGTTCCGCTGCCACACGATCATGAACTGCGTCGACGTCTGCCCCAAGGGGCTCAACCCGACGAAAGCCATCGGCAAGATCAAGGAAATCATGGTGAAACGCGCCGTGTAGGACAGCGCGCGACCCGGATACTGTGTTGCGACTTGCCTCCGCTGCTCACATAGGATCTGACTATGCTCCGCTGCTCGGCTTCGTCGCGCCTTGTCTCTCGGCCGACTGCTTGCCTTCCACAGGCGTTTTCGACGCATTTGTTGAGAGTGTTGATTTGGATGCGACCCGATTGAGCCGCCTGCGCTGGCGCTGCCGGCGCGGCATGCTGGAAAACGACCTGATCCTCACGCGGTTCCTCGACGCGCGCGGCGAGCGGATGACGGAGGACGAGGCGACGGCGCTCGGTGCGCTCCTG
>JBDTLY010000134.1:0-7838 GCA_039934535.1 Casimicrobiaceae bacterium
ATTTCGAGAGCGTGCCCATCCACAGCTCGACGTCGGCGCGGTCGATGTTCGCGTGTTCGCCGATGCCGCGGCCCGACCGGCCCATGGTGCCGAGCGAATGCGCCTCGTCGACGTACAGCATTGCCCGGTGCTTGTTCTTGACGTCCACGAACCGCGCGAGGTCGGGGTAGTCCCCGTCCATGCTGTAGACGGCCTCGATGGCGATAAGGACCCGCCGGAAATTGTGGCGGATTCCCGACAGGAGCGTGTCGAGCGCGCGCCAGTCGTTGTGCGCGAATCCGCGGCTGGTCGCGCCGGAAAGCTTTGCGCCCTGCAGGATCGAGTTGTGCGCCAGGATGTCGTGGACGATGAGATCGCCCGGTCCCATCAGATGTCCGATCGTGGTGACGTTGGTCGCATGCCCGGAGACGAACACGATCGACGCCGGCGTGCCGAGAAACGCGGCGAGCTCGCTTTCGAGCTCGCGATGGATCTGCTTTTCGCCGGACACGAGCCGGCTCGCGCCGGCGCCGGTGCCGTAGCGGTCGATCGCGGCCTTGGTCGCGGCGGTAACGTCCGGGTCATGCGCCATGCCGACGTAGTCGTAGGCGGAGAAGTCCGTGAGGTCACGCCCGCCGATGTGCGTGATTCCGGCACTGCGCGGCGCGTGCGATTCGGCGCCCCGGTCGACCTGGAAGTAGGGATTGGCTTGCGCGACGGCCAGCAGCATGCGCTCGTGGCGCTTGAGTTCGAGATATTCGGGAAAGAGCGCGATGTCGTAGTGCTCCGCCGGAACTTCGCGGACGAGGGCGCCGGTTCGCGGGTGATCGATCAGGTGCTTCTGCACGGCGGCGGCGAGGTCGCCGAGGGTGGTCGCCTGGCTGTAGAGGGTGTCGGGCAGATGGCGGCCGAAGCTCTCGTCGAGCGCGGCGACGAGCTCGACGCGCTGCAGCGAATCGAGGCCGAGCGCCGCGATCGACGTTTCGGGCGTGACGTCCGCGAGGCTTTCGCCGGACAGCGCCAGCGCGTGCCGGCAGACGGCGGCGAACGCGGCGGGTTGAGTTGCCTGGGCGGCCCCTGCGTGTGGCACGGACCGCTGCGCGCGGTATTGCGCGAGTGGCTTAAGCTGGCCGGCGAGGAATGCGACGCGATTGGCATGGCGCCGGACTTTTCCGCTGGATGTCTTGGCGATCGTGCCGCAGCGAATCAGAACGACAGCATGGAGCGCCAGGCCGTGATCTTCGAGAACCGCGGCGCGGATGGCATCGATGACCGGCGCCAGGTTGTCGCCGCCATCGCGCTCGACCTCGTGCACGAGCACAAGACGCTGCGTCCCTTCGTCGTCGACGGCGAATGCGGCGCCGCGGCCGGGTTCGAGCAACCGGTGGCTTTCGCGCGCACTGGCTTCGATATCCTGCGGATGATGGTTGAGGCCGCGGACGATGATGAGGTCGTCGGCCCGGCCGCTGATGTAGAGCTGCTTGTCGTGGATGAAGCCGAGATCGCCGGTGCGCAGATAGGGGCCGTCGCCGGCGTCGCTCCGCCGCGCCTGAAACGTCGCCGCGGTCTTTCGCGCGTCGTGCCAGTAGCCCTGGCCGACGGACGCGCCCGCGACCCAGACCTCGCCGACACGGTCGGGTGCCGCCGTCGCGCGCGTCTCCGCGTCGACGATCGCGACACGCATGGAGCCGACCGGCGTGCCGCACCCGACGAGCCTGCGGGAGCGGGGCCCGCCGTCGGGCAACGGCAGGATGCGGTTTCGCGCGAGAGCGTCGTCGCAGAACGCGTGCACGGCGGCGCCGGCGCCGGGTTTCGATCCGGTGACCATGAGCGTCGATTCGGCCAGGCCGTAGCACGAATAAAACGCTCCCGCCTTGAAGCCGCACGGGGCGAAGGCCTCGGCGAAACGGGCCAGCGTGGCCGGCTGCACGGCCTCGGCGCCGATGAAGGCGAGTGACCACGAGGAAAGGTCGAGCTTGGCGCGCTGGTCCGCGGTGATCTTGCGCACGCAGAGGTCGTAGGCGAAATTGGGGCCGCCGGAAATCGTCGCACGGGTCTTGCTGATGGCGTCGAGCCAGAGGAAGGGATTCTGGAGGAACAACGCGGGCGCCATGACGGTAATCGGCGTGCCGAAGACGACGGGCGCGAGGATCCCGCCGATGAGTCCCATGTCGTGGTAGGCGGGGAGCCAGAACACGCCGGCGCTGTAGCTCCGGATTTCGAATGCATGCCCGATGGCGCGCGTGTTGTCGATGAGATTGGCGTGGCTCAACACGACGCCCTTGGGCCGGCTGGTCGAGCCCGACGTGTACTGGATCATCGCCATCGAATCGGGCGCGGGGTCGTGTTCGCTCCAGTCGTCGGCGAGGGCATCTGCGAGGGCGTCGGTGGCGAGCCACGGGAGGGCCTCAGCCCGTCCGGCCATGGCCTCGAATTGGGAGATGGCGGCCGCAGTGCTGAGCACCAGCGACGTGCCGGCGTCGCGGGCGAGTGCGTGAAAGCGGTCGAGTGTGCGATGGCGTGGCTGGTAGGTCGGGACCGCAACGCAGCCGGCGTAGAGCGCGCCAAAAAATGCGGCGATGAAATCGAGGCCCGGCGGATAGGCAAGCACGACGCGCTGGCCCGCGAGGCGCATGTCCTGGAGACGCGCGGCGATCGCGCGGGCACGGCGATCGAGCTTTGCGTACGTCAATTTCGCCTGGGGCGACCGATCGTCGACCAGATGGACGAACGCCGTGTCGCGCGGACGTCGCGCGGCGTGCCCGCGCAGGCTGCTGACGAGGTTCCCGCTTCCGGTGCGCATCTCCACCCGGCCGGCGGGCGAGACGACGCCGAGCGCGAGCGCACCGGTCCGGCCGGCGGGCGCGCCAACGCCCGTCTCCGTTTGAATCTGCAGCCCGGTCACATTGGTTTCCACCTTAGAGGAAGCATAGGGGAGGACCGCCGTGCCTTCGGTGCGGTGGCGCACATGTCGCGCCCGGGTGGATGTCGATGGACGGCACCCGGATTGGCAAAGTTTTTTCGTCGCCGCGCGTGTGGCGCCGCCCGCGATTCAACGGTTTGCGATGCGCAGCCGCGAAACGTTCAAGGGCGTGGCGGCTCCGAAATCTTCGAAAGGGCCTCGGCGGCCGGCAGGATGTCCGTGCCGTCGACGGCGAAATCCCCAAGCGCGATAATGCCCACCAGCCGCTTGTCGCGATTCACGACCGGCAGCCGGCGGATCTGATGCTTGCTCATCAGCGCTACCGCCTGTTCAACGGTCTCGTCGTCGAAGGCCCAGCGGATGCCGGTGGACATGATGTCGCGCACCTTTGTGTCGGGTCCCTTGCCTTGGGCAACGGCGCGAATCACGATGTCGCGATCGGAGATCGCCCCGATCATGCGGTCGTTCTCGCCCACCGGCATCATTCCAAAGCCGCCATCGGACATCTTTCTCGCGGCTTCCCCGATGGTCATGTCCGGGCCGATGACGTTGACGTCGCGGCTCATAACTTCTTTGAGTTGACGATTCATGCTCGATCTCCAGTGAGAATTGTGGCCCAGGGGGCATCAGGCGCGGTCGCGCAAATCCGTGACGCCTTCCTGCTCGGCGCAGTGGTCGCAGCAATACATGCGGCCGTCCTTTTCCAAACCATGGCCGATTATGCGGACGCCGCAATGCGCGCAGGCGGGGGCCAGCGCATGGATCGCGCACTCGAAACTGTCAAAAGTGTGGGTTGCGCCTGCCATCACGACCTGGAAGGATTTGTCGTATTCGTTGCCACAGCCTTCGCATTTCGGCATGCAAGCCTCTCGTTGTTCGTTCCTGGCGGGCGACCCAGCCTTATCGGTGCGACTGCCCAGCAAGGATTCGAGCACCCGCAATCATCGCCGTCTGTGCGCTAGTACACGAACCGGATTGCAGGGTCGGCGGAGAATCCTTGTGACCCGGTCGGCGGTGTCTCGCCGGCCGGCCATTTTTCATGTCGACGGAGAATTCAACGTGTCACCAATGCCGCCGCCGTTGCACGAAATGAAGTCGAAACTCAGCCTCGGGTCCGCGTTTGCGGCCGCGATTCTTGCATTCGCGGGCATCGGCATCGGGTCTGCCGCCTTCGCCAGGGACAGCAGCAACGCCGGCCACTGGGTGGCCACCTGGAGCGCGAGCCCACAGGCCGGATCCGCTCCCGCGGTGCTCAATGGCGAGACGATTCGCCAGATCGTGCATGTGAGCATCGGCGGCAAGCGGCTGCGCGTGCGGCTGTCGAATGCCTACGGCGACGGTTCGCTGATCATCGGCGCGGCGCACGTGGCGTTACGCAGCACGGGCGCGTCGATCGTCGCGGGCACGGATCGGGCGCTGACCTTCAACGGGTCGCCGGGGACGACGATCCCGCCCGGTGCGCTGGCCGTCAGCGATCCCGTGAACCTCAAGGTGCCCGACCTCGCCGACCTCGCCGTCAGTCTCTACATTGCAGGCAGTGCGGTCGCGGCGACGGAGCACGCGCTCGGATTGCAGACGACCTACATCTCGGCGGCGGGGGATTTCAGCGGCGCCGACGACTTGCCCGCGGCGAAGACGGCCCAATCCTTCTATTTTCTGACGGGCGTTGAAGTCGATGCGTCCAGGCAATCCGTGGCGATCATCACGCTGGGCGATTCGATCACCGACGGCCTGCACTCGTCCCCCGACGCCAACAAACGGTGGCCGAACCGCCTCGCCGAGCGGCTGCGGGCGCAGAAGAGCACGCGCAAGGTCGCAGTACTCAACGCGGGCATCAGCGGCAACCGGATCCTGCACGACAAAACGGGGACGAATGCACTGGCGCGCCTCGATCGTGATGTGCTAGTGCAGTCGGGCGCGCGTTATCTGATTGTGCTGGAGGGCATCAACGACATCGGCTTTCCGGGCACCGTGAGCGTCGCCGAGATCATTGCCGGTCACCTCCAGATTATCGAGCGCGCGCACGCGATGGGCCTCAAGGTCTACGGAGGGACGCTGACGCCGTTCAAGGCGTTCCTGCCGGGGATCTACTACACGGCCGATGGCGAGGCGCAGCGCCAAGCGGTCAACCAATGGATCAGGACCAGCAAGGCGTATGACGGCGTGATCGACTTCGACAAGGCGATACGTGACCCGGACGATCCTTCCGTGATCCGCGCCGCGTACGACAGCGGCGACAACCTCCACCCGAACGATGCCGGCTACAAGGCGATGGCCGATGCCGTCAACCTGTCCTTGTTCAGGGGCGCCGTGCCGAAGCCCGTTGTGGTCAAGCAATAGGCAAGGCGGCATCGTGTGCGGTGCCGGCGGGCTGGACGACACACCGTCGCTTGTGCGAATCTGGGCGTATCGTCAATGCGCATTCGGCGTCCGCCCATGAAAAAAAAACCTGTTCCCGAATCCTCCGGGCCGAGCGACCACGGCGAGTGGCTGATCGACGAGTCGCTCATCGAGTCGTTTCCGGCGAGCGATCCCCCCGCCCCTGCGGTCGCACCTGAGCCCGCGAAGGAGGCGCCAACACTGGATGGCGCGATACGGAAAGATCGTTGCCGGTAACCGCTAGCCCCCACGCACGGCAATTGTGGATTTTCGGCGGTCCGCCTATAGTCCGCGGGCATCCAGCCTCACCCGAAGGACGCGGATGGCGCGGGACCAACGTCGACTGGCAGCAATCGTCTCGGCCGATGTGGCGGGATACTCCCGCCTCATGGAGCAGGACGACAGTCGCACGCTCGCTGCGTTGAAGGCGCACCGGCGCGAGCTGATCGAGCCAAAGATCGCGGAGTTCAGCGGCCGGATTGTCAAGACGACCGGCGACGGTCTGTTGCTCGAGTTTCCCAGCGTGGTCGATGCCGTGCGCTGCGCGGTCGACGTGCAGCGCGGGATGGCCGATCGCAATGCGGGCGTGCCTCCGGAACAGAGGCTCGAATTTCGCATCGGTATCAACGTCGGCGACATCATCATCGACGGCGATGACATCTTCGGGGACGGCGTCAACGTCGCGGCGCGCCTCGAGGCATTGGCCGAGCCGGGCCAGATCTGTGTCAGCCGAGTGGTACGCGACCAGGTGCTCGACAAGCTCAGCTTCACGTTCGAGGACCTCGGGATACAGCAGGTCAAGAACATCGCCCGTCCGGTCGAAGTGTATGGGGTCGACCTTGGAAGCGGCGGGCTCAAACCACGCACGCGCGTTCGAAAGCGGTGGGGGTGGCCGGCGCGAGCCAACGGTTGGCCATGGATGGTCGCGGGCGTTGTCGCGATCGGCTTTGCGAGCGTTGCGATGTGGACTTTGCCGTGGCTCGGGAAGCCGGCTCCAGGACCTGCGCGGCCCGTATTGTCGGTGGCAATCATGCCGTTCACGGCGGCTAGCGGCGATGTCGAGGGCGCGCGGCTCGCTGAAGCACTGACGCGAAACCTGGCCACCGAGTTAGCCCGCAAATACGAGTATGGGAGCGCTTATGTTATTTCCGGCAGTACCCACGACGTCGGCGAAAGCGGAACCCTCGGCCCGAAGGACGTGGGACGCCGCTTCAACGTTCGATACGTGCTCGAAGGCGATGTGGTGCGCGGTGGCGCGGCAAGCACGGTCAACCTGCGGCTCATCGACGCGAGCACGTTCGGCCAGGTCTGGGCCGAGCAATACAGGCTCCAGGACGCAGGCGCCGCCACCGAGACCTCGGCTCCACTTCGCGGGCTGAGCGGCAAATTGCGCAGCGCCCTGATTGCCGTCGAAGGCCGGCGCGTGACCGCTGCGCCGGTGCAGGGCTTGAACGCGCGCGAACTGGTTTTGCGGGCATTCGAAATGGGGGGGACGGATCGATCCGTTTCGGGCCTTGCCGCCGCCGGCAAGCTTGTCGACGAGGCGCTACGCCTCGAACCGGACCTTGTGCCCGCGCTGGTTCTGCGCGCCGCAATTTTCAACGATCAGCTTGCAATGGACCCCCGGTTTGATCGCGACCGCGTTGCCCGCGAGCAGGATCAATTGACAACCCGCGCCGTGCGACTCGATTCGAACGACCCGGCTGCGTGGAACTGGCGCGGCGTCGCGCTGGCCAATCTCGAACGATGGGACGCTGCTCTCGACGCGACTGCCCTGGCGATCAAGCTTGACCCATATTCGACGCGGTGGCAGACATTTCGCGCGGACATCTTGCTCGAAGCGGGACGCCCGGCCGAAGCGATGATGATGATTGACCGGGCATTGGCGCTGGACCCCGGCAACTCGGGATCCTTCATGGCCAATGCCTGCGAAGTACATCTCCTGAT
This sequence comes from Casimicrobiaceae bacterium, assembly GCA_039934535.1. Classification (GTDB taxonomy): domain Bacteria; phylum Pseudomonadota; class Gammaproteobacteria; order Burkholderiales; family Casimicrobiaceae; genus CAIWHR01. Next base: position 7,229 of record JBDTLY010000134.1, read on the forward strand.
GGGCCAGATCGAACAGGCAATCGCTACTTGCGAAAAGGCATCGGGGCTGTCGAATGATTGGTATATTCACGTCGATTTGGCCGCTGCCTACGCCAACCAGGGAAATATGACAAAGGCCAGAGCTGCGAAGGCAGAAGTACTGAGGACCGTACCGGACCTCACGATTGCGCGACTGCGCGCCAAGAATCCGCATAGCCCGGAAGCCGCAAAGCTCGCGGACAAATACCTGTACGAGGGATTGCGCAAGGCGGGTTTCCCGGAGCAATAGCCGAATGCCGCATGCACGGGACGAGCATTTCCGCGCAATCCGGGCAATGAAATGGTCAATCGATCCAACGGAGCGTTGGACGATTCGATCATTAAAAATACAGGCCAAATGAAAGACTTTTCGCACCGCTTGTGCGTCGCGCCGATGATGGATCGCAGCGATTCATTTTCAGTTTCAATCGCTTGCGAAGCGGCGTGTGCAATGCGTGTGCACGCACCCACGTCGCTGAACTACTCTCAAGTACTTTGGGATGCGAAGTCACGACGGTGTTCATATCGACCGCAATCGGCCAGTTCCGGTCACACCGACCGCGCGTAGAAACCTGTCGGAACCGGACCGTCG
>JBDTLY010000135.1:0-7787 GCA_039934535.1 Casimicrobiaceae bacterium
ATGTCCAGTTCGCGATCCAGCAAGGGGTCATCTACGTTCTGGAAGTGAACCCGCGCGCCTCGCGCACGGTGCCGTTCGTATCGAAGGCAACCGGCCGCCCGCTCGCGAAAATCGCGGCGCGCTGCATGGTCGGCCAGTCGCTCGCCTCGCAGCGCGTTTCCGGTGAAATCGTGCCGCCGTACTACTCGGTGAAGGAGGCGGTATTTCCGTTCATCAAGTTCCCGGGCGTGGACACGATCCTCGGGCCGGAGATGAAGTCCACGGGCGAGGTGATGGGCGTCGGCGAAACCTTTGCCGAGGCGTTCCTCAAGTCGCAACTCGCCGCAGGCGTGAAGTTGCCGACGCGAGGCAAGGTCTTCGTCAGTGTGAAGGACGCCGACAAAGTGCGCGTGGTCGAGCTGGCGAAGATCCTGGTGGAACTCGGCTTTGCGCTCGTCGCCACGCGGGGGACGGCTGCTGCGCTGGCCGCCGCCGGCGTCCCGGTGACCCCGGTCAACAAGGTCCACGAGGGCCGTCCACACATCGTCGACATGATGAAGAACGACGAGATTGCGCTTGTCGTCAACACCGTGCAGGAGAAGCGCTCGGCGATCCAGGACAGCTACCAGATCCGGCGCGAGGCGCTGACCGACCAGATTCCCACCTACACGACGCTCGCCGGCGCCCGCGCCGCGGCATTGGGGCTTGCCGGGATGCGCGAGCTCGTCCCCTACGCGATGCAGGCGCTGCACAAGCGGCTGCTGTGACGTCAATTTCTTCAAGGCTTTTCTGGATTCGATAAGACAATGAGCAAATTTCCGATGACCATTGAAGGCGCTGCGCGTCTGCGCGCCGAGCTGCAACGCCTGAAGACCGTCGACCGGCCCGCGGTCAGCGCCGCGGTGGCCGAGGCGCGCGGCCACGGCGACCTGTCGGAGAACGCCGACTACGACGCGGCGAAGGAGCGCCAGGGCTTCATCGAGGGCCGGATCGGCGAGATCGAGCACAAACTCGCCGGGGCCCAGGTGATCGACCCCGCGGCGATTGCGGACGCGGGCGGGCACGTCGTGTTCGGCGCGACCGTCGAGCTGGCCGACGCGGCGACCGGCGACCGGGTCACCTACCAGATCGTCGGCGACGACGAGGCCGACCTCAAGCACGGCAAGATATCGGTGAGTTCGCCCATTGCGCGCGCGCTGATCGGCAAGAGCGAAGGGGACACCGCCGAGGTGAAGGCGCCCGGCGGGCTGCGCGAGTACGAGGTGCTGGCGGTCCGTTACGGGTAGGGGCGCTCTCCGGCCGATCTGGGTCGTTCCGGGCGGTTGCGCGGCGCGCCCTGGGCTCGTGCGGGACGCCCGCCGCCTGCGGGTTCGCCGAGGCAAGCGCCTGTTGCCGCAGGCATTTCCAACAGGCTGATTTTCTTGGCATATTGCTTGCTTTGAGGGTGGGCTGTCGAACCACGCCTTCCTGCCAGCAAATGACCATCGCGTCTCCGCGCGCCGAATCCCGCGACAATCCACCCACCGCCCTCCTGGCGCCGGGGGCGACGAGCGACGCGCAGCAGGCCGTGCGCATGCGCCGGTTCGTCATGGCGTCGGCCACCTACTTCGCCGGCATTCCCTTGATGCTGCTCGCCCACGCGCTCGGATTCGTCGCAATGGTCCCGGCGCTGGCGACGATCGTTGCGGTGATCGTCGTGAACGGCGGCATCTACCTGCTGTTCAGGACGCGCACCAACCTGCGGTTTGCCGACCCCAGCCTCACGTGGCTGCAGATCGTCCTCGCGACGGCGTTGGTGATGGCCGGCGCGTTCGTGCTCGACCACGACCGTTCCGCGGCGCTGATTCTCTGCCCCGTGCTGCTGATGTACGGCGTGTTCCGGTTCACGACGCGGCAGTTCATGCTGGCGTCGGGCTTCGTGCTCGCATGTTATGCGGCCGTTGTCGCGCTCCTCCTCCTCTTCAAGCCGGCGAGCGTGAGCCTGCCCCTCGAGATGTTCCGGCTTGCCGTGCTCGCATGCGTGCTTCCGTGCTTCGCGCTCGCGGGCGGCAAGATGGGCGAGATGCGCGCGCGCCTGCGCCACAGCAACGAGGATCTGGGCGCGGCCCTCGCGAAAATCAAGCAGCTCGCGACGCACGACACCCTGACGGGGCTTCCCAACCGCGCGCTGTTCACCGAGAGCCTCACGCGCGCGCTCGCTCGCGCGGAGCGGCATGGCTGGCCTGTCGCGCTCTTCTTCATGGACCTCGACCGGTTCAAGAACATCAACGACACCCTGGGCCATCAGCTGGGCGACGAAGCGCTGAAGGAAGCGGCGCGCCGGATCTCGTCGTGCATCCGCGACAGCGACATCAGCGCGCGTTTGGGCGGCGACGAGTTCGTGCTGCTGGTCGAGGAGTTCGAGGGGCCGACCGTGCTGATCGAGATCGCCGAGCGTATCCTCGCCGCGATCTACCAGCCGCTGTCGATCGGCGGCCACGAGCTCAACCTGTCGGCCTCCATCGGCATCTGCACGTTTCCCGTGGACGCCAAGGACGCGGGAACGCTGCTGTCCAACGCGGACATCGCGATGTATCAGGCGAAGGAGCAGGGCCGCAACCGCTACCGCTTCTACTCGCCGCGGTTCAACGAGCACTCGGTCGAGCGGCTGGCGCTCGAGACCGGATTGCGCTACGCGATCGAGCGTGAGGAACTCGTGCTGCTCTACCAGCCCAAGATCTCGATTCCGACCGGGCGCATCGTCGGCGTCGAGGCGTTGTTGCGCTGGCAGCATCCCGAGTTGGGGCTGCTGCGGCCGGACCGGTTCATTCCGCTGGCCGAGGAGTCGGGGCTCATCGTGCCGATCGGCTTGTGGGTGCTCCGCACCGCGTGCGCCACCGCGCGGCTGTGGCGCGAAGCGGGGATGCCGATGCCGGTTGCGGTGAACCTGTCGGCGCGCCAGTTCCACGACGGCCGGCTCGTCGCCGACATCGCCGGCATCCTCGCGGCGGCAGGTCTCGCGCCGGGCGAGCTCGAGCTCGAGATCACCGAGAGCACGGTGATGCAGAACCCGGAGCAGGCGGTGACGCTCATGGAAGAGATCCGTCGCCTCGGCGTGCGCCTCGCGATGGACGATTTCGGCATCGGTTATTCGTCCATCGGACATCTGAAGCGCTTTCCGATCGACAGCCTGAAGCTCGACCGTACCTTCGTGCGCGATCTGCCCGACGACATCAACGACGTCGCGATCACCCGCGCCGTCATCGCCATGGCGCATACGCTCCGCATCGGCGTGATCGCGGAAGGCGTCGAGCGCGAGGCGCAGCTCGAGCTGCTGCGCGCCGAAGGCTGCGACGAATACCAGGGTTACCTGTGCCAGCCGCCGCTTGCGCTGGCCGAGCTCGTGCCGTTCGTGCGCGGCAGCGGATCGTTTGCGACGTCCGGCGCCGGTTCGGTGCCGATGCGGCGGCCGGCCCTCGCGCCGCTGCGCGCCGACGGCCGTCCGGCGACGACGGTGCGGCCGTTGGCGGCGGGCGACGCGGCTACGGTCGTGCCGTTCAAGCGCGGCGGTCGATAGCGACGAACCTAGCCGGCTTTGCGGCGGCGGCGGCGCGCACCCGCGGCGCCTACCATGCTCGATGAAGACTTGCCGTGCGGCGTCGCGGCGGGTCGCGCGGCCGCCTTGAACGAACCCTTCGGGGCGGCGCGCCGCCCCGAAGGGTTCGTTCAAGGCGCCGCGGCGCCCTTTGCGGACGCTGTCCCCTTCGAGCGGCGTTTCGACCGGTCGTCCGGGCCTGTCTCCCACGTCGATGCCGCGTTCGTCATCTTCCTTCGCCGTTCCGAAGCCGGCGGCCCGGGGAGGTCGGCCGGGGACTTGCCCCGCGGCGGCGGGCGCGCAGGCGTGCGCGGCAGCGGCGAACGCGGCCGGCGCGATTGCGGCGCCTTTCGCGCCGCGGATTTTCCGGCGGGAGCGGCACGGCGGGACGGCGGCGCTTTGTCCGCAGTCTCCTTTGGTGCCGCTCGCCAGACGACCAGCAGCTTGCCGAGATGCTGGACCGGTGCCGCGCCAAGCTCGCCGCAAATGCGCTCGAGCATCGCATCGCGGTCCGCGCGCGCGTCGCTGAAGACGCGGATCTTGATGAGCTCGTGCGCGATCAGGTTGACGTCGATCTCGTGCAGCACCGCAGGCGTGAGACCGTGCTGACCGATGTTGACGACCGGGTGGAGGTGATGGGCGCGCGCGCGCAATTCGCGGCGGGTGGACGCGGTAATGGCAGTCATGCGTGTAGTGTAACGGAGAGCGGCACAGGCTTTCGGGCAACCTGCGTCCGGCGCGTAGCGCAGCCGCACTGCTGGAGGCCAATTTCCGACGGCAGACTGTGGTCCCTTCGACGGCACGAAGGTTCGGGATTCTGTGTATATAGTCGAGCGAGGGGAAATCCCCTGGGCCCATGTGAAGCGAACCATGCACCATCCGAACCACCTGAGGCGACAGATTCTGAAAGGTGGCCTTGGCGCGGCCTCGCTCTTCCTCCCGCTCCCGTATGCATTCGTGTGGGCCCAGTCAGACGGCGTCGTCAAGCTGGTGCGCGCGCCAAAAGTGGCGCTGGTCCTCGGCAACGCTGACTACCTCAGTGCCCCGGCGTTGCGCAACCCGGTGAACGACGCGACCGCCGTCGCCGGAGTCCTTCGCGACTTCGGATTTGACGTGACGGTGAAGCAGAACGGCAGCCGCGCGGAAATGGAGGCCGCCATAGCGGCGTACACGCTCCGACTGGCGCAGGGGCGCGGCGTTGGCGTGTTCTTTTACGCGGGACACGGCCTGCAGCTTTCGTGGACCAATTTTCTGGTACCGATCGACGCCTCGATACACGAGGCCGAGGATGTTCAAGCGGCGTGCGTCGACCTGTCAGTACTCATGGTCGGAATGCGCAAGGCCGCCAACCCAATGAACATCGTCATCCTCGACGCCTGCCGGGAAAACCCCTTTGAGGGTGACTTCAAGGTGACCAACAAGGGTTTGTCGCAAATGGACGCGCCCAACGACACGCTCCTTGCCTACGCAACCGCGCCCGGCAACGTAGCGAGTGACGGGGACGGTGGGAACGGGCTGTATACAGAAAGCTTGATCAAGGAAATCCGCGTGCCGGAGGCCCGCGTCGAGGACGTATTCAAGCGCGTTCGACTGAACGTGCGGCGCAAGACCGGCGGCGCACAAGTGCCGTGGGAGAGCACTTCGCTGGACGAGGATTTCTGGTTCCTGCCACCGCCGCAAGTCATCCAGGTCGCAGAGGCGCGCACGCGTGGTGAAGCCGAAGCGCAACGCATCGCGGCAACGGAGGAGGGGCGCCGGAAGTCGGCGGACGCGCGGCGCGAGGCCGAGGCCGAACGCAGGGCCAAGGCAGAGGCGCCGCCGGCGCGAGAGGCCGGAGCAAGCGACGGAACCGGGAACGAGCAGAAATTCAAGGAGGAGCTCGCGCGCTGGGACGCGATACGGAATTCAAGGAACGCGCAGGATTTCTACGCTTTCCTGCTGGAACGTCCGAGCGGATATCTTGCAGAGCAGGCCCAGTTTCGCCTGGACCAGTTGGAAAGGCCGACCGTAGTTGCCCAGCCGGGCCCGGATGGCATCAAGCCGTTCTTAAGCGGAACCAATCGCTATGCGCTCGGAGACGAATTCACCTACCTTCGGCAGGACCACCTCACGAACACCGAGACAGTCGTGACCAGCAAGGTGACCTACGCCGACAACGAGCGCGTCGAATTCAATGGAGGCGAAGGCGTCCGGGACCAGATGGGAAGCGTCCTGCGCAACCGGTTCGGGACGAAGAATCCGGGTGTCCTCCTTGTGCCCAGCACTATCGCGGTCGGAAAGCGCTGGCGTTCGGCCTTCACCAATACGAACCCGCGCGGCGTGGTCGGGACGAACTACTGGGATTTTCGCGTCGTGGCGCTCGAGGAGATCCGGTTGCCCGCAGGCGTCTTCCGCGCGTTCAAGGTGGCAGGCACCGGAGAAGTGGTGGCGCCGAACGGGCAAACGCTGCTCGCGTCGACCACCTGGATCGATCCGGTGACCATGATAGATATCCGCCAGGAGTTGAAATTTCATTACATGAGCGGTCGAAGAGTTATGAATACCGAGAACAGCTCGTATCAGCTGGTCAAGATCGTGCTTGCCCGGCGGTGATGTCGAGGTCACCGCCGCCGGTCTTGCGGTTGCAAAGCTAAACCGCGACTACCACCCCGTCCTCGGACACGGCAGGTTTTTGTCTCTGGCCGCCAAGCCTGCTTCTCTTGTGTTGAAATGCCGCTGGCGCGCCAAGAATGTCCTCCCCACTCAATCCCACACGCACGAAGCATCGTTTCACCAAGGCGTGGATCGACGAGCACGTCAACGACCACTGGGTCAAGGAAGCGACGAGGCTCGGCTACCGATCGCGCGCGGCGTTCAAGCTGATCGAGATCGCGGAAAAGGACCGGCTTTTCCGGCCCGGAATGAGCGTCGTCGACCTCGGGGCGGCGCCCGGAAGCTGGACGCAGGTGCTGCGCGAGAAGCTTGGCCGGCGGGCGCGCATCGTCGCGCTCGACGCCCTCGCGATGGACCCGCTCCCCGGCGTGCTGATCCTGCAGGGCGACTTCCGCGAAGCGCCGGTGCTGGCGGAACTGGAAGCGGCCCTCGAAGGCCGCAAAGTCGACCTTGTCGTTTCGGATCTGGCCCCCAACCTGTCGGGTGTCGCGTCCGCGGATCAGGCACGCTCGGTGCATCTGGGCGAACTGGCCCTCGAATTTGCATCAAATTGGGTGCAACCCGGCGGCGATCTCGTGGTCAAGGCATTTCAGGGCGGCGGATTCGCCGAGTTCCAGCAAGCGATGCAGGAGGATTTCGACAAGGTTTACGTGCGCAAGCCCAAGGCGTCGCGCGACCGGAGCCGCGAGGTCTACCTGGTGGCAAAGGGGCTGAAAAGCCGGGAGTAGGGGTACTTTTCACCGAAGTGTCGCCTTTCGGAGACGCGCGAGACGTTTCGCGGTGGCTCCAGGCGTCATGAAGGTCTAGAATTGAAAGTTCGCTGAATCCGCCGGCGACGGCGGAACGTAGATGGATCAGGGCCCCGACAATTTCCGCGGGGACCGCAAGGAGCGTCATTTGAACAGTCTGATGAAGAACATCGGCATCTGGCTCGTGATCGGGCTCGTGGTGCTGACCGTGTTCAAGCAATTCGACTCGCGGCAGGCGCCGCGCGACTCGGTCCCGTATTCCGAGTTCATGGACAAGGTGCGCTCGGGCGGCGTCGAGTCGGCGTCGATCGAGGGCCGCAAGATCGTCTGGACCGCCACCGCCGACAAGAAGAAGTTCATCACTTACAGCCCGAACGACCTGTGGATGGTGAGCGACCTCCTCAAGGCCGGCGTCAAGGTCGACAGCAAGCAGGACGAGGAGCAGTCGTTCCTCGCGCAGGTGTTCATCTCGTGGTTCCCGATGCTGCTCCTGATCGGCGTCTGGATCTTCTTCATGCGCCAGATGCAAGGCGGCGGTCGTGGCGGCGCGTTCAGCTTCGGCAAGAGCAAGGCGAAGATGCTGGACGAGTCGAACAACATCATCACGTTCGCCGATGTCGCGGGTTGCGACGAGGCGAAGGAGGAAGTCTCCGAGCTGGTCGAGTTCCTGCGCGATCCGACGAAATTCCAGAAGCTGGGCGGACGCATCCCGCGTGGCGTGCTGATGGTCGGCTCGCCGGGCACCGGCAAGACGCTGCTCGCGAAGGCGATCGCAGGTGAAGCCAAGGTGCCGTTCTTCTCGATCTCCGGCTCCGACTTCGTCGAGATGTTCG
>JBDTLY010000136.1:0-7762 GCA_039934535.1 Casimicrobiaceae bacterium
GTCGGCCATTCCGGAGTCGATTTTTGAATAGCGCTGCAGCAGGAGTATTCGGCCGTATAAACTGATTTGGAGATTACATGAAAAAGATGATTTTGTCGTGTACAACAATTGCCGGTACCGTCCTGATGCTGCTGCTCACTACGTCTGCCAACGCGCAGGCCACTCGCACCTGGGTATCGGGCGTGGGTGATGACGCCAACCCGTGCAGCCGCACGGCACCCTGCAAGACCTTCGCCGGCGCCATAAGCAAGACCTTCATCAACGGTGAAATCAACTGCATCGATCCGGGCGGCTTCGGCGCGGTGACGATCACGAAGTCGATCACCATCGACTGCCACGAAGTCTTCGCCAGCATCCTTGCAAGCGGAACGACCGGGATCATCATCAACATCACGCCCAACGGCAACGATCCGGCGCAGACCGTGCGCCTGCGCAATCTCAACATCAACGGAACAGGGGCCGCCGGAAGCGTCGGGGTCCAGACCGGCCTCAACGGCATTCGCATCATGCAGGCCCGCATGGTCTACATCGAGGACGTTCTGGTGAGTGATTTCAGTCAGAACGGGATTTTCGACCAGCGCACCGCCGGTGGCCGCCTGAACATCCTCAATACGACGCTGCGCAACAACCTCGGTGCCGGCATCCTCGTGTCCCCGACGTCCGGCTCGATGCGAATCGACGTGGACATGGACCGGGTCACTTCCGCGGGAAACAACGAGGGCATGGTCTTCAACAACGGTCCGCGTGTGCAGATCAACAACAGCTCCTCTTCGAACAATACCGACGAGGGCGTTGCGTCCACGTCATCGGTTGGATCGACGACGGTCAACATCAACCGCAGCATGGTCAGCAACAACGGGGGCGCTGCCATGGTGACGAACGGCACGTCGATGCTCCGTTTCTCGGACACCGACATCGCGTTCAACGGCACGGGCTTCAGCGGCACGACGCTGACCTTCGGAAGCAGCCGCATCACCGGCAATCTCGTCATCGGAACTGTCCCGACGCACATGGGCGGCACTTTCGACCAGGGCCAGATCTAGCCCGCAGCCGCAGTCGAAGGGCCGCAACCGCCGCGAGGCGGGGCGGCCCTTTTTCTTGCCCGATGGCGCGAGGTGTATGCTGGAAAGGGTCCGCACGCGGGAGGCGTCGGGTGAAGGGGGCCGTGCGATGTCGAGCGCCAAATCCATTCAGATCATCCTTGCGCGGCAGCTCGCGAGCTCCGTCGCGACGCCCATCCTGCTCGTCGACGCCGACGGCGCGCTCATCTATTACAACGAGGGGGCGGAAAGGATCTTCAACCAGCGCTTCGACGAAACGGGCGAAGTGGCGGCGGCGGAGTGGACAGCGCGTATCGCCGCCGTCGACGACAACCGCAATCCCATGCCCGCGGAGGACCGCCCCATGATGAAGGTTCTGGCCGAGCGCCATCCCGTTTCGCAGTCGATGTGGACCCGCGCGACCGACGGCGAATGGCGACACCTGCACATCACCGCCTTTCCGATCATCGGCGAGCGCGACACGCTCCTCGGTGCGATGAGCATCTTCTGGGAGATCTGAGGTGCATGTCACGCTGTGGGGCACGCGCGGCTCGCTTGCCTCGCCCGGCCCGGAGACGGCACGCTACGGCGGCAACACCTCCTGCGTCGGTGTCCGCGGTCGCGAAGGCACGGTGCTGGTGCTGGACGCTGGGACCGGCATCCGCCGCCTGGCGGCCACGCTCGACGCGTCCGTCCGGCGCGTCGACATCCTGCTCACTCATCTGCACATGGATCACATCCAGGGACTCGGATTCTTCGCGCCGCTGTATCGGCCCGATGTCGCGGTCCACATCTGGGGGCCGGCGAGCACGCGGCTGAGCCTTCGCGAGCGCCTCATGCGCTACCTGTCGCCTCCCCTGTTCCCCGTGAGCATGCGCGAATTGGCGTGCACACTCACGCTGCACGAGGTCCCGTGCGGCGACGTCGACATCGGCGAGTTTCACGTGTCATCGGCGCTCGTTTGCCACCCCGGACCCACCGTGGGGTACCGCATCGAGGATGCACGGGGCGGCGTGCTGACGTACCTGCCGGACCACGAACCGGCGCTGAGTGCGCTGCCGTTCCCTTCGCTGCCGCGCGCGTGGACGTCCGGCGGGCTGCTGGCCGCGGAGGCGGACCTGCTGATCCACGACAGCCAATACAGCGCGCACGAGTACCTGGAGCATGTCGGCTGGGGACACAGCTCGCTCAAGCAGACGCTGGACTTCGCCACGCTCTCGCAGGTTCGGCACCTGGTGCCGTTTCACCACGATCCCGGTCACACCGACGCGGACCTCGATCGCCTGATGGACCAGGCCATCGCATCCGCGAACCCTGCCTATCGCGTCACCCCCGGGCTGGAAGGCGCGACCTTCGAGATCTAGGCCCGCGCCGGGTTCGCGCTAGATGCCCGCGAACCACTGGTAGCCCTGGTCCTCCCAGTAGCCGCCCTTGCCGCCGGCGATTTTCGCAAAGCTCTCGACAAGCTCGATCCGCATCACGTATTTCGCGTGCTTGTAGCCCAGCTGGCGCTCGACGCGCAGGCGCAGCGGCGCGCCGTTCTTCACCGGCAGCGGTTCGTCGTTCATCTCGTAGGCGAGGATCGTCTGCGGATGGAACGCGTCGTCGAGGTCGATGCTCTCGTAATAGAAGTCGGTTCCGTCCTCGGCCATCGGGTCGGCGCAGCGGAAGACGACAAAGCGCGCCTGCGGCTTCGGTCGCGCGGCCTCCAGCACCGAGGCGAGCTTCGCGCCCTTCCATTTCGCGATCGCGCTCCAGCCCTCCACGCAGTCGTGACGCGTGATTTGCGTGCGATTCGGCATCGCCAGGAGCTCGATCAGCGAAAGCGACATCGGCCGCTCGACGAGCCCGCCGACTTCGAGGCGGTAGTCGGCGAAGTTGCCGGCCGCCAGCGCGCGATACGCGTCGCTGTCGGGTTCCGCGGTGCCGTTGCTCCGGAACGATGGCGACAAGTCCGCCGGGGTGAATTCCTGCGCCATCGCCTTGCGTCCCGCCACGAGGCCCAGCGCCGCGGCGCTGGCCTTCTCGCCGGCGCCCAGTATTTGCGGAAACCAGTCGCTCGTGGACAGGCGCTGGCAGCCTGCGAGCGCGAGCGCCCCGACCGCGGCGAACGTGCGCGCGAAAAAGCGCCGGCGCGAAATCTCAACCTTGTTCATGCCCTGCCTCCGGCGGCACGCGATATCGACCCGTGATCATCGAACGCAAGTGGTTCCAGAGTCCCGACACGATCACCTCGAACACGTGGATCAGAACGAACGCGACGATCAACCACGCCGCGATGAAATGAATGGTACGCGCCGACTGGCGGCCGCCGAAGAGGTCCACCCAGCCCGGCCAGATCGCATCCGCCGCCGGCGACATCGCGAGGCCCATCAGGATCACGAGCGGCAGCAGCACGAAAATCACTGCGAGATAGGCAAGCTTCTGGAGCACGTTGTAGCGCTTCGCCGCTTCGCCCGTCGGATGCCGGAAGCGCAGGTGATCGCGAATCGACTGCGGAATCGAGCGCAGTTCTTTTCCGTCGGGGGCGAGATCGCGCGTGAGATGGCGGCTGCCGATCGACCACGCGAGATAGGCAAGCCCGTTCAGCACGAAGAGCCACGCGAAGAAGAAGTGCCACGACCGCGCCATCGACAGCCAGCGGCCGTCGGGAATCGTGAGCCACCATGGGAAGGCACGCGGAGAAACCTCCCCGTCGCGTTCCTTCGACGCGCCGAGCACGCCGGTGGTGTCGAACTCGTAACCGAAAACCCGTGTGACGCCATGGACGCCGCCTTCGGGGCTCATCGTCGCGCCGATCGAAAGCACCGGCGGCTTGCCCGTGTAGGACGACTTGCCCCAGTAGAGCGCCGAGTGCGCATCGAAGATGTTGAGCCCGCTCATGAACAGGATCGTCAGCGCGACGACGTTGACCCAATGCATCACGCGCACCGGAAGCCGGTGGCGGTAGTACAACGCGTCGGAAGCGGTTTCGGCAGGCGGCATGGCAGAGCTCGACGTCGGGAGTTGATATTGGTCGCGGCGAATGCAGCAAGCTTACGCTGGCCCCGCTCGAACGGTCAGGAACGGCGCAGGTTGGCCGCGCCACGGCCGTAGAGCAGGAAACCGACCCACGCGATCACGGTGAGCGCGGCACCCGCATAAAACGTGAACCGCGGCCCGAACGCGTCCCAGAGCCACCCTGCGAGCACGCTGGCGGCGAGCAGCGCGATGCCGCAGACGAGATTGAACACGCCAAAGGCCGTGCCGCGCAAATCCGGCGGCGCGCTCGCGGCGACGAGCGCCGACAGCAGGCCCTGGGTCAATCCCATGTGCAAGCCCCACAGCATGGCTCCGAACACGGCACCTGCGCCGCCCGTGGCGTTCGCCAGCACCAGGTCCGCGGCGACGAGTGAGATCAATCCCGCCGAGAGAAGTTTCGGCCCGTGGCCGCGGTCGGCGGCGGACCCGGCAGGATACGAGACGGCGGCGTAAACGGCCGACATCGCGACCATGACCCACGGCGCGGCGGTGATGTCGAGCCCGACATCGCGTGCGCGCAGGACGAGAAACGCCTCCGAGAAGCGCGCCAGCGTGAGCACCGCCGCAATGGCGACCACCACGGCGAATCCGCGGCCGAGGCGCTTCGCGTCTGCGAACTGCAGACGCTTGGCAGCGCTCTTCTCTGCATCGGAAGCGGGACGGTCGGGTTCGTCGACGCCCAGCACCAGCAACACGACGGCGGCAAACGCCGGCACCACCGCGACCCAGAACGCCGCCTTGAAGTCGCCGGCGTACGCGGCGATCGCAACAATCGCCAGCAGCGGTCCCCCGACGCCCCCAACCGTATCGAGCGCTTGCCGAAGCCCGAAGCCCGCCCCACGCACATCCGCCGGCGTGATGTCGGCGATGAGCGCATCGCGCGGTGCGCCGCGGATGCCCTTGCCGACGCGATCGGCGAATCGCGCCGTCACGATCCAGCCCACCGTCGTCGCGAGCGGGAACACGATCTTGGTGCAGGCGGCAAGACCGTAACCGAGCACGACCAGCGGCTTGCGCCGATGAAAGTAGTCGGACAGCACTCCGGAGAAGACCTTGACGATCAGCGCGGTCGCTTCGGCGATGCCCTCGATGACGCCGATCGCCAGCATCGACAGACCGAGGCCGGCGGCGAGATAGAGCGGCAACAGCGCGTGGATCAACTCCGACGAGAGATCCATGCACAGGCTGACGATGCCCAGCACCCAGACGCCGCGCGGGACCGCGGCGAGGCCGCGTTTCGAATCAGCCAAGCGTCACCGTCGCCCGCACGACTCCCGCCTTCTCGTGCCGCGCCACGACGTCGATGCACTCGCCCTGCTTCGCCCGCACCACCCACTCGACCTTCACGCGCGCGTCAGTGATGTTGTAGTCCGGCCAGAACGACACCCCCGTGTGCTTGTAGGCCTTGCCTTCGAGCTGCCCAAGCACTTCCCGGCGCTTGCCGTGCACGAGCGCAGCACCCGTGGGCACCGTGATTTCCGCGATGACGCCGCGGACCACCTTGCGCTCGAGCGCGCGCTTCGACACGTAGCTCGGCAGCCAGCCGGTGTTCTGGACGACGAGCCGGACGCGCCAGTGGTCGTCGCCCAGTGCGTCGGCCTCGGCCGCGACCAGCTCGAGCTTCGGCGACGTCAGCGCCTGCCAGAGCATCCACTTCGGGAAGCGCGTGAGTTCCTTCTCGAGGAGCGCGGGCGGCGGATTCGAGAACGCATGAAACCGGTTCCAGCCCCCCAGCTCGATCTTGCCGAGCTGCGGATGATCGAACGGCTTCCACGCGATGTGCGCGAAGCCGCCGAGCTTGTCGCGGTTCCACGCGTAGAGCTTGAGATCGTCGGAGATCGGGTGATCGCGGAACCAGTCGATGTAGAGGTATTTCTCGATGCCCGCCTCGCGCATCGGGCTCCAGATCTCGACCACCCACGTGTACATGCCGAGGTGCTCGTAGAGCCAGTCGAACGTGCCGGCGATCACCGACTTCGGGTGGTAGCGGAACTCGTGGTAGACGGAAATGGCCGGGTAGCCCGTCAGCTCATGGCCCTTCTCCCCGGCTTTCTTGTAGTACCAGAGATCCTCGGCGTGCATCTCCTCGTCGGGAGAGTGCTCGAACGGGCGCAGCAGCACGCCGCTCCACGTGTGGAAGCTCGTCGCGCCCGTGATGTTGGCGTGGCTCGTGATGAACGACACGAGCGCGCGCACTTCGGGTTCCGACGTCGGGAACGGCCCCGCACCCAGCTGCTCGAATTCCTGCCGCCAACTCGCTGGAAAGTTGCGATTGAGGTCGAGCCCCTGCTTCGCCTTCTTGAGGCGCATCGTGTAGCCGTCGTAGTCCTCGATCGTGCCTTCCGGGAGGATCTGGTAGTACGTGCCGCCGATCTCGATCGGATCGCGTCGGACCATCAGACCCGGCTGCTCCGGGTGGTCCTTCCACAATCCGTTCGCATCGGGGATGCGCATCTGCAGGATGCGGCCGTCGCCGTCGATGTCCTCGACGGTGAGGCCCTCGATCTCGTCCTCGTCGTGCGGGTACGGGCGCGTGCTCGACCGGATCCATTTCGGCTTGTCGGCGAGCGCCCATTCGGCGCCGTCGGGATTGATCCGCGGGCAGATGTAGAACGCGCGCGTGTCGAGCGCGCGCGTCACGTCGGCATCCTTGCCGTAGTGCGTCACCAGCCAGTGCAGGAAGTACAGGCTCGCGGCGGAGGCGGCAACTTCGGTCGCGTGGATGTTGCCGTCGACCCAGAACGCGGGCTTTTCGGCGGCGGGTCCGGTTGCGGCGCTGGTGACGGTCACCACCCAGATGTCGCGGCCTTCGTGGCTCTTGCCGATCGACTCGATCGAAACGAGTCCGGGATTCTCGGCGACATAGGCGTTGAGGAGCGCGGTCAGGTCGGCGTAGCGATAGAAGCGGTCGAAGGCGATGGCGGGCATGGCGGTTTTCGTGTTCTTGTTGGGCGAAGTCGGCGAGGCGGCATCTTACCGCGACACGCGGGACGTCCGGAACAGCGAGGCAAGGCATTGTTTTAACATCATAAAAAGGCAGTCTGGGCAATCCCTGGGAGATACCGTATATTTGTACGGTATTCCTCTCCGGAGCCGCGATGCTCCCCGCCTACGCCGAGCTGCATTGCCTGTCGAACTTTTCCTTCCTGCGCGGCGCGTCGTCCCCGGAGGAACTGGCCGAGCGCGCGCGGGCACTGGGCTACGCGGCGCTCGCGATCACCGACGAATGCTCGGTCTCGGGCGCTGTCCGCGCGCATTTCGCGGCCAAGGAGGCGGGCCTGCCGCTCGTGATCGGCAGCGAGTTCACGCTGATCGATGGGACGAAGTTCGTGCTGCTCGCGACCGACCGCGCGAGCTACGGCAACCTGACACAACTCATCACGCGCGGGCGGCGGCAGGCGAAGAAAGGCACGTACGCGCTGTCGCGCGACGACGTCGCGGCGTTCGCCGCGGGATTGCTTGCGTTGTGGATACCGGGGAAAGTAGGGTCAGACTCGACTTTTTCCCCGAGCTCCGCGAACCAGGACGCGCATCACGAAAAGTCGAGTCTGACCCTACTTTCCACCGCACGCTGGGCCGCCGCGACGTTTCCGGGTCGGGCGTGGATCGCCGTCGAGCTCTTCGCCCGCGCCGGCGATCGCGCGCGACTCGTGCGTTGCGCGGACCTGTCGCGGGAGAGCGGGCTGCCGCAGGTCGCCACC
>JBDTLY010000137.1:0-7739 GCA_039934535.1 Casimicrobiaceae bacterium
ACGCTGTTCTGGCCGGCCATGCTGCGCTTCTCCGAGCGCAAGACGCCGGACAACGTTTTCGTCCACGGCTTCCTGACCGCGCTCGGCGAGAAGATGTCGAAGTCGCGCGGCACCGGCATCAGCCCGGACTATTACCTCGACCTCGGCCTCGACGCCGAGTGGCTGCGCTACTACATCGCGGCCAAGCTGAACGACAAGGTCGAGGACATCGACTTCAATCCGGATGATTTCGTCGCGCGGGTGAACAGCGACTTGATCGGGAAGTACGTCAACATCGCGAGCCGGGCATCGCGCTTCGTCGCCGGTCACAACAACGAAGTCGTCCAGGGGCAGGGCTTCGAGGCCCGGCACGCGATCGGACTCGACGAAGTCGCCGCAACCATCGCACAACATTACGAGCGGCGCGAATTTGCCAAGGCCTTGCGCGAGATCATGGTCATTGCCGACAAATCGAATCAGTATTTCGACAATGCGAAACCATGGGAGGCGTCGAAGGATCCAGCAAGGGCCGCGCGTGCGCGTGAAGCCGCTTCGGAGTGCCTTGACGACTTTCGCGTCTTGACTGCGCTTCTCAAACCCGTCTTGCCCGCACTCGCCGCGAAGGCCGAGGCATTCCTCAATCTTCCGGCGCAGACGTGGGGCGACATCCAGCGACCGCTCCCCGAGGGTCATCGAATCAACGCCTATGCACATCTCATGACCCGCATCGACCCGAAGAAGATCGATGCGCTGCTCGAAGGGCCGCCCTCGACGACCGCCCCCTCACCCAAGGCCTCTCCCCCTGCCGGGGGCGAGGGAACTTCGCTTGCCGCGCAGATATCGATTGACGACTTTTCGAAAGTCGATCTCCGCGTCGCGCGGATCGTCAACGCAGAGCACGTCGACGGGGCCGACAAGCTGCTCAAGCTGACGCTCGACGTCGGCGAAGGCCGGCACCGCACGGTGTTCGCAGGAATAAAGTCGGCGTACAAGCCGGAAGATCTCGTCGGGCGCCTGACGCCGATGGTCGCGAACCTCGCGCCGCGCAAGATGAAGTTCGGCCTGTCCGAGGGCATGGTGCTCGCCGCATCGGGCGAGGGGCCCGGCCTCTTTCTGCTCGCCCCGGATTCCGGCGCGCAAGCGGGAATGCGCATCAAATGATCCGCGGCCGGACCGTCGGCGCGGAACTGCAGCGGCGCTGACCCGCCGCCGCCGCCGATGGATCAGCCGTCGCTCACGCTCGTCCTGACCGCGGTCGGAGCGTGGATCGCGATCGGCGCAATCGGCCTCGTGCGGCCGCGAAGCCTCGAGTTCATCCGCCACGTGCTGTTTCCGGCCGGCGCCGCCGTCGGTCTCGCCCTCGCCGTCGCGGCTTTCTTCGCCATCGGACCGCTGCCCCAGTCGACGGTCCTGCCGCTCGGCCTTCCCGACCTTCCGTTCCACCTGCGCGTCGACTCGCTGTCCGCGTTCTTCCTGTTGCTGCTGGGCGCCGCCGGCGCGGCGATCTCGATCTTCTCGGCCGGGTATTTCCGCGAAGGCGCCGGCACCGCTCCGGGACTCATCTGCTTTTACTACCACGTGTTTCTCGCCGCGATGGCCATCGTCGTGCTCGCCGACGACGCGTACCTGTTCATGGTGGCGTGGGAGACGATGGCGCTGTCGTCGTACTTCCTCGTCACGACCGACCACCGGATTCCCGAGATCCGGCGCGCGGGATTCCTGTACCTGCTGATCGCGCACATCGGCGCACTCGCGATCCTGCTGTGCTTCGGCGTCCTGCAGGGCGGCAACGGCGACTACACGTTCGGGTCGATGCGCTCGGTGATCCTTTCGGGCGCGTGGCCCAGCATCGCATTCTTCCTCGCGCTTTTCGGCTTCGGCGCGAAAGCGGGCCTCCTTCCGTTGCACATCTGGCTGCCGGAGGCGCATCCGGCGGCTCCCTCGCCCGTCTCGGCGCTGATGAGCGGCATCATGCTTAAAACCGCGATCTACGGCCTCCTGCGCGTGACCTTCGACCTGCTGAGCGGGCAGCTCTGGTGGTGGGGCGTCATCGCGCTCGCGCTGGGACTCGCGACCGCGCTCTTCGGCGTCATCTTCGCGGCGGCGCAATCCGACATGAAGCGGCTGCTGGCCTACTCGTCGATCGAGAACGTCGGCATCATCGTCGCGGCCATCGGCCTCGCCATCCTGTTCAAGTCGTACGGCAAGACGCTGATCGCGGCGATCGCCCTCACCGCCGCCCTGTACCACTGCCTCAACCACGCGTTCTTCAAGAGCCTGCTGTTCCTCGCGACGGGCGCGGTGCTGCACGCGACGAAGGAGCGGAGCCTCGGCAAGCTGGGCGGCCTCATCCACCGGATGCCTTGGGTCGCGTGGCTCGCCCTCGTCGGCACGCTTGCGATCGCCGGCCTGCCGCCGTTGAATGGATTCGTTTCCGAGTGGCTGCTGCTGCAGGCCTTCCTGTTCACGCCGGGATTGCCGCAGTCGTTTATCAACATGCTGGTCCCGGTCGCCGCCGCCGCGCTAGTGCTGGCCGTGGCGCTCGCGGCGTACGTGATGGTGAAGTTCTACGCCATCGTGTTCCTCGGCCGGCCGCGCGAGGCGAATCTCGCGTACGCGCGCGACGCGGGCATGTACGAGCGGATCGCGCTCGTGTGGCTTGCCGTGGGCTGTGTCCTGCTAGGCCTCTTCCCGGTGGCGGTCATCGGCGTCCTCGATCACGTCAACGCGATGCTGATCGGTTCGACGGTCGGCCGCGCCGCGACCGGCAACTGGCTGCTGCTCGCGCCGATCAACGCCGACCGCTCGAGCTACAGCCCGCTCATCATGCTGCTCGTGATCGCCGGCGTCGTCCTGCTGACGATGCAGATCGTGCACCGGTATTACCACGGCCGCGTGCGGCACGCCCCGCCCTGGGACTGCGGCTTTCCGCAGCAGACGCCCCGCATGCAGGACACCGCCGAAGGTTTCGGCCAGCCGATCCGCCAGGTGTTCGAGCCGTTCTTCCGCATCGAGCGCCACCTTCCGTCGCCGTTCGACGCGAAGCCGCGCTATTCGGTTACCGCGTCCGATCACGCGTGGCATTGGCTTTACGTGCCGGTCGCCCGCGCCGCGGAATTCGTCGCGCGGCAGGTCGGCCGGATCCAGCAGGGGCGCATCTCGGTGTACCTGACCTACAGCTTCGTCACACTGCTCGCCCTGCTGTTCTTCGCGCGATGACCCTGACCGGCCTCATTTCCCAGCTGCTGCAGCTCGCGATCGCGCTGCTCCTCGCGCCGCTGCTGGTCGGCTGGGTCAACCAATGCCGCGCGTGGCTGTCGAACCGCAGCGCGCCGTCGTTGTTCCTGCCGTATCGCACGATCCGCAAGCTGTTCACGAAGGACGCGGTGGTCGCCGCCTCCGCCTCGCCGATCTTTCGCCTTGCGCCGTACATCGTGTTCGGCGCGATGTGCTGCGCGGCGGCCATCGTGCCGTCGCTCGCGACCGATCTCCCGTTCGCGCGCGCCGCCGATGCCATCGCGCTTGTCGGGCTGTTCGCGCTCGCCCGAGTGTTCATCGCGCTGGCCGCGATGGACATCGGCACGGCGTTCGGTTCGCTCGGCGCCCGCCGCGAGATGTTCGTCGGCTTCCTCGCCGAGCCCGCGCTGCTGATGGTGCTCTTCACCGCGTCGCTGATCTCCGGCTCGACCTCGTTGCCCACCATCGTCGACACCTTTGCCCACCGCGAGCTCGCGATCTACCCGAGTCTCGCCTTTGCCGGCGTCGCGTTCGTGATGGTCTCGCTCGCGGAGAACGCGCGAATCCCGATCGACAATCCGGCCACGCACCTCGAGCTCACGATGATCCACGAGGCGATGATCCTCGAGTATTCGGCGCGGCACCTCGCGCTGATCGAGTGGGCCGCGGCGCTCAAGCTCTTCAACTACTCCTGCATCGGGCTCGCGCTGTTCTTCCCCTTCGGCATCGCGCAGGGCGGCGACTTGCTGGCGATCCTGGGGGCGGCGCCGGCACTCGTCGCGAAGCTGGCGATCGGCGGCTTCCTGCTGGCGCTGATCGAGACGCTGACGGCGAAGCTGCGGATCTTCCGCGCGCCGGAATTTCTCGGCACCGCGTTCCTGCTGGCGGTGCTGGGAATGCTCGTCAACCTGCTGCTCGGGAGTTAGCCGGTGGCCAACGTCCCGCTCTATGCGCAGCTGATCAATCTTTTCGCGGCGATCCTGTTGCTGCTGTCGTTCGCGATGCTGGCACAGCGCCGCGTGCTGTCGCTGATCGACCTCTTCGCCATGCAGGGCCTGACGCTCGCGATATCCACGGCGGTCGTGGCCTACGGCACCGGGCAGACGCACCTGTACTGGTCCGCGGGGTTGACGCTTTTGCTGAAAGTCGGCCTGCTGCCGTGGCTCCTGTACCGGCTGATAAGGAAGCTCGACGTGCGCTGGGAATTCGAGGGGCTGATCAACATTCCGACCACGATGCTGATCGGCATCGTCCTCGTCGTCTTCGCGTTCAATCTCGCGCTGCCCATTTCGCAACTCGCGAGCACCGTCACGCGCTCGACGCTGGGGATCGCGATGGCATGCGTGATGCTGTCGTTCCTGATGATGATCACGCGGCGCAAGGCCATTCCGCAGGTGATCGGCTTCCTGTCGATGGAGAACGGCCTCTTCTTCGCGGCGACCAGCGCGACCTACGGCATGCCGATGGTGGTGGAGCTCGGCATCGCGCTCGACATCCTGGTCGCAATGCTGATCCTCGGCGTGTTCTTCTTCCAGATCCGCGAGCAGTTCGACAGCCTCGACCTCAAGAACCTCGAGCACTTGCGGGAGCCCGAGGAATGACCACGGAATGATCGAGATCGTCGCGGTCCTCGGCCTTCCGCTCGTCGGCGCAGCGATGCTCGCGCTCGTCGGGCACCGGCGTATCGCGGCCGAGCTCAACATCCTGGCGAGCTTCTCGACGTTCGTCGCGGCGATGGCGCTCACCGCCCGCGTCATCACCGGGGGCCCGTTCATCGCGCTCGACCGGCTGTTCTTCGTCGACCCGTTCAACGTGTTCCTGGTCGCGCTCACTGCGTTCGTGGGCTTCACGACGTCGATCTTCTCGCGGCCGTACATGCGGATCGAGCAGGAGCACGGACGGCTGACGCCGGCGCGGCTGCGCCTCTATCACTCGATGTACCAGCTTTTCAACTTCACGATGCTGCTGGCGCTCCTGTCCAACAACCTCGGCATCCTGTGGGTGGCGCTCGAAGCGGCAACACTCGCCACCGTGCTGCTCGTGTCGCTTTACCGGACGCCGGCGAGCCTCGAGGCGGCATGGAAATATTTCATCCTCTGCGGCGTGGGCATCGCGCAGGCGCTGTTCGGCACGATTCTTCTCTACTTTGCGGCGGAAAAGCTGCTCGGCGCCGAAGGCGGCGCGCTGCTGTGGACCGAGCTCGACCGCGTCAAAGGCAACCTGGAGCCGACGGTGCTTTCGCTCGCGTTCGTCTTCCTGCTCGTGGGCTACGGGACGAAGGTCGGGCTGGTGCCGCTGCACAACTGGCTGCCGGACGCGCATGCAGAGGGCCCCACGCCCGTGTCCGCCGTCCTCTCCGGGCTGTTGCTCAACGTCGCGCTTTATGCGGTCGTGCGCTGCAAGGTGCTGGTCGAAGGCTCGCTGCACACGTCGGTCGCCAAGGACCTGATGATGGGCTTCGGGCTACTTTCCGTCATTGTCGCCGCCTTCATGCTGTCGCGGCAGCGCGACGTCAAGCGGCTGTTCGCCTACTCATCGATAGAACACATGGGCATCATCACGTTTGCCTTCGGCATGGGAGGCGCGGTCGCCAACTTCGCCGCGCTGCTGCACATGACGGTGCATTCGCTGACCAAGTCGGCGATCTTTTTCGCGGTGGGCCACGCGACGCAAAAAGCCGGGACGCAGATCATGGACGACATCCGCGGCCTCGTCACGATCAGCCCGGTCATCGGCTGGGGGCTGATATTGGGTGCTCTCGCCATTCTCGGGATGCCGCCCTTCGGCGTGTTCGCGAGCGAATTCCTGATCCTCGTCACCGCGATGCGCGACCAGCCGTGGGCGACGCCGATCCTGCTGCTGGCGCTCGGCGTGGCGTTCGCCGCCATCTTCTCCAAGGTGCAGCCCATGGTGTTCGGCGAGACGACGACCAAGCGCCTGCCGCATCGCCCGGCGATGATCCCCGTGTTCGTGCATCTTGCCCTCGTGCTGATGCTGGGGTTGTGGATACCGCCGTTCCTCGCCGAGTGGTACCGGCAGGCAGCGCGATTGATCGGCTGAATCATGGATGTTTCCCGCCTCGGACTCGCTGCCGCACAACTGCCTTCGGCCGTGCCGGCGCAGCGCGTTCCCGTCAGTTCGGGACAGCTCCTGACCGCCTGCCGGCTCGCGTGGGAAGGCGGCGGACGGCTGGTGGCGCTCTGGGTGAGCGACGACTCCGATCGCGATCGCGGTTTCATGGTGCGCGTGGCGCTGGAGGACGCCGACGGACTCACCGTGCTCGAGCACACGCTGCCCGGCGCTAACGCACACTACCCCGACGTCGCGGCGATCTTCCCGGCGGCGAATCGAATGCAACGGGCGGCGTTCGACCTCACCGGCATCGCCGCCGACAGCGACGACCAGCGGCAATGGCTCTGGCAGGCGTGCTGGCCGATTGACCGCTATCCGCTGCGGCGCGGTTTCGAGGCGTCGCCGAAATGGGAACCCGGCGAGGAGGAATACGGCTTCGTGCGCGTCGAAGGCGACGGCGTGCACGAGATCCCGGTCGGTCCCGTGCATGCCGGCATCATCGAGCCGGGGCATTTTCGCTTCCAGATCGTCGGCGAGAAAGTGCTGCGGCTCGAAGAGCGGTTGGGGTACGCCCACAAGGGAATCGAGAAGCGCTTCGAGTCGCTTGGTATCGCCGGCGCGCATCGCCTCGCGGGCCGCGTATCCGGCGACAGCACCGTCGCGTACGCGTGGGCCTATGCGCAGGCGGTGGAGGCGATCGCAGGGGACGCGCCGCCGCCGCGGGCCGCATGGCTGCGCGCGCTGGCGCTCGAGCGCGAGCGCCTGGCGAACCATCTCGGGGACCTCGGCTATCTCGGCAACGACTGCGGCTTCGCCTTCGGCCTCGCGCAATTCTCGCGTCTCAAGGAAGACGTGCTGCGCACGAACCTTGCCGCGTTCGGCCACCGGATGATGATGGACTACGTCGTCCCGGGCGGCGTCGCGGCGGACCTCGCTTCGGGACACGCGACGTCCATGCGCGACGAATGCACGCGCCTCGACCGCGAAATCCCCGTTTTGCGCGACATTTACGACGAGCACACCGGATTGCAGGACCGCGTCCGCGCCTGCGGAATCGTCACGCCGGCGCTCGCGGCGAAGCTCGGGCTCCCCGGACTCGCGGGGCGCGCGAGCGGGCAGGCGCGCGACCTGCGCCATGATTTCCCGGTCCCGCCGTACGACGCGCTCGACGTGCGCGTGGCAACGCAAAGTAACGGCGACGTCGCGGCGCGCGTCGCCGTCCGCTTCGACGAGGCGCAGGAATCGCTGCGGCTCATCCGGGTGATAGTCGACTCGATGCCGGACGGCCCGGTACTCGCGGCGCTGCCTGAGCCGCCCCCGTTCAAGCTCGGGCTCGGCTACGTCGAAGGCTGGCGCGGACCGGTTTTCCTGGCCATCGAGAGCGGCCCGGGCGGATCGATCCGCCGCTGCCATCCGCACGATCCGTCGTGGTCGAGCTGGCCGGTGCTCGA
>JBDTLY010000138.1:0-7701 GCA_039934535.1 Casimicrobiaceae bacterium
GGAACATGGACGACTCCGACACCCCTTCTTCCGCGGCAGCGCCGCTGACTCCGCTCGCCCGGCGCTTCGTCCTCCACTGGGGCGAAATGGGCTCGCGCTGGGGCGTCAACCGCACGGTCGCGCAGATCCACGCGCTGCTTTACTTCCAGGGGCAGCCGATGCACGCCGAGGCGATCGCCGACGCGCTGCAGGTCGCCCGCTCGAACGTCAGCAACAGCCTGCGCGAGCTCATCAACTGGAACTTGATTCGCGTCACGCATTCGCTCGGCGACCGCCGCGACCATTTCGAGACCGCGCGCGACCCGTGGGAACTCTTCCGTACCATCGTGCGCGAGAGGAAGGCGCGCGAATTCGAGCCGACCATCGGCGAGCTGCGACGCTGCCTCGAGGATCCGGGCTTTTCGCGACTGGACGCGTTGGCGCAGGCGCGGCTTCGCGAAACGCTCGGGCTGATGGAGTCGCTGTCCGAGTGGACCGACGAGATGCTGGCGCTCGAGACGAAGACGCTGAAGAAGCTGCTGAAGCTGGGGGCGAAGGTGCGCAAATTGCTGCGCGACGACGCCAAGCCGCTGCCGAACGCCGGCGCCGCGGCCGCCCGGCGCTGAGCGATGGGTTCGATGGCGCCCCCGATCACGTTTCCGCTGACCGTGTTCTACGATGCCTCATGCCCGCTTTGCGCGAGCGAGATGCATGCGCTTGCCGCGCGCGACGGCCAAGCGCAGCTGGTGCTCGTCGATTGCTCGGCGGCCGATTTCGACGAGCGGCCGTTTGCGGCCGACGGCGTCACACGCGCCGCGATGCTGGCGCGGATTCATGCGCGCGATGCCGAGGGGCGTTGGCTCACGGGGGTCGACGTCTTCGCGGCAGCCTATCTTGCCGCGGGATTCCCGCGCATCGCACGGTTGTTCGCGAGCGCGCGACTGCGGCCGCTGTGGACCCGCCTGTATCCGTGGATTGCACGCAACCGATATCTGCTGTCGCGATGGCAGCTCTTTCGTATCTACGATCTTCTCGCACGAAGGGAATGCGCGAGATGTGGTCTCAGGCTCTAGTCCTCGCCCCAACCCACTCCCGCGCGCCCCGATCTCACTGCAGCCGCGGCTTGCGCAGGAAATCGCGGCGGTCGCCGGACTGCACGAGGACGCGCACGGGCGTGCCGTCGCGCGCCACTGTTAGTGCGATTTCGGCGCCGGCCGGACCCTTGCTCCAGATCGCCCGATACATGTCCGCGAGCAGCGCGACGCGATTGTCGCCGACCGCGACGACGACGTCGCCCGGCATGACGCCTGCCTTGTCGGCCGGGCCCTCCGCCGCGAGGCCGTTGACCACCAGCCCGTTCTGCGTTTCCGCCGTGTACATGCCGAGCCACGGGCGCGGCGCCTCGCGCGAACGCCCGGTGCGCAGGAGATCGTCGAGGATCGGCGGGAGGAGGTCGACCGGCACGAACATGTTGCCTTTGACGACCTCGTCACCGACGGCTTCCTGCACGAGCAGCGAGCCGATCCCGACGAGACGGCCGTCGTCGCCGACCAGCGCCGCGCCGCTCCATTCCGGATGCGCGGGAGTCGCGAACAGCGCCTCGTCGAGCAGATATTCCCAATAGCCCGCGAACTCGCGCTTGGCGAACACCGTGGCCTTGAGCGCATGCGCGCGGCCGCCGCTGCCCAGCACGAACACATCGTCGCTGGGCGCGACCGACGAAGCGCTTCCGCGTCGAAGCGCCGGCAACGGCAGCGGCCCCAGCGGCATCACGAGCCCGAAGCCGGTCGCGAAGTCGAAGGCAACAGGATGGGCCGGCGTGACCGTGCCGTCGTTCGCCGTGAGCCAGATCGACTCCGCCTCGGTGATGAGATAGCCGATAGTCAGCACCAGGCCATCGGCGCCGATCACCACGCCGCAGCCGGTGCGCTCGGTGCCGAGGATCGTCGCGGTGAACGCGTCGTCCGGAATGTCGGCGCGCAATCCGACCACCGAGTCGAGCGCCGACTTGAGGTCGAAGCGGACCTCGCCCGGCGCGGGCTGCATCGAGGTGGGAAAGGCCCAGCGGGTTGGCTCGGACACGGGACGCGGACGGCAGATGCGGGCTTCTCGCGCCCGCCATTTCGGCATGGTACGCGAGCACAAGCCCGCCGGCACATTTTCGTGCGCTGCGTCGGGGGTGCGCAGGGCCGGGAACTGCGGCAGAATCCGCGAACGTCACGTTGCCACCGATACCGGACATGTCACCTCTCGTCATGCGCATGCTGGTCGTCATTTTCGCGTTCGCCGCGGCCACTGTCGTGGCTCAGACGCCGCCTTCCGCGCAAGACAAGTCTGGCTACACGGGACTGTTCGCCGCCGCGGCGCGCGGCGACACCGTTGAAATCGCGAAACTCACCGCCGCCGGAGCGGATCCCGGTGCACGCGACGGCCACGGCCGCACGCCGCTCATCGTCGCCGCGTTTGCCGGGCAGCGGGACGCGATGCGCGCGCTCGCCAAGGCCGGCGCCGATCCCAACGCGCTCGATGCGGATCGCTACGATATCGTCACGATTGCCGCCGTGGCCAACGACCTGCCGGCAATGGAGGTTGCGCTCGCGGTGGGCTGTCGCGCGACGAACGTGACGAGCCGCTACGACGGCACGGCGCTCATCGCCGCGGCGCATCTCGGGCATGTCGACGTCGTCCGCGCGCTGGTCCGCGCCGGCGCGCCGCTCGACCATGTGAACAACCTCGGCTGGACGGCGCTCATCGAATCGATTGTGCTGGGGGATGGCGGTCCGCGCCATCTCGCGACGCTGACCGCGATTGTGGACGCGGGCGCCAACGTCAACCTGCCCGATCGCAATGGAACGACTCCGCTCACGCTCGCGCAGAGCCGCGGCTACCGCGAGATGGTGAAGGTGCTCGAACGCGCTGGAGCAAAATAGCCGGCACGTCAGCGATTGGTTCGATCTTCCCAATACAGGTCGATCGTGTAGCCGTCCGGATCGCCACGGCGGAATGAGGCGAAGACCGCGTCCTCGTAGAGCGGTTTCACGATTGGCACTTGCGTGGCCTCCACCCGTTCGAGCAGGTCGCGCAACGCCGCCGCCGTCGGCAGGCGCATCCCGAAGTGGAACCTCGGCGGGACCAGCGCTGATAGAACTCGGTCGCGTGCCTCCGGTCGCGGACGTGCAGATGCAGGTGGGAGATGTCCATCCAGGCGCCGTTGTCTTCTAGCTGAAACGCGCAAGCTTGAACGCCGCGAAATCGAAAGGCGTGACGCCCTCGTCGGCCCATGCCGCCGCCGCTTCGCCGACCGCGGGCGAGTGCTTGAAGCCATGGCCCGAACACGGCGCGACGATCAGCACGCGATCCGAATCCGGGTGACCGTCGATCACGAAGCCGAAATCGGGCGTTACCGTGTACAGGCACGTTGCAGCCTTCACGCAACGCGCCGACAGTCCGGACAGGAACGGCGCAATCAGCTCGGCGTGGACCGCCGCGCTGTCGGCGGGGGTTGGCGGCGGGCGCGCCGCATCCGCGGTCGTCTCGACGTCGAACTGCTCGGTCGCGGCCTTCACGCCCCCTTGCGGCCCGTCGAGCGCCGGAAATCCGTAGAGGCCGCGCGAGCGCCCCTGCAGCTCCCAGATGAAAATCGGAAACGCCGCGGGCAGAAAAGGCGCCGGCTCGCCGTCGATCGCGAACCAGTAGAGCTCTTGTCGATAGATCTTGAAATGCCGCGCCAGCGTCCGGTCCACAAGCGTCGGCAGCCACGAGCCGGCGGCGACAATCAACCGCTCCGCCGAGTATCGGCCGCGGTCGGTCGCGACCGTGACGCCCCGCGCGGAAACGTCGAAGCCGGTCACTGTCTCGTTGCGATGGATTTCGGAGCCGCGGCGCTCGGCCGACTCGAGGTGCGCGCGGATGCAGGCCTCGGGGCGCAGGAATCCCGCCTCGGGTTCGAAGTATCCATATTCATCGTCGGCGACGTTGAACGGCGGGAAGCGCCGCCGGATCGCCGGCGCTTCCAGCACTTCGTGGGCGATGAGGTGCTCGCGCGCGGCCGCAAGCGTGTTGGCGAAGAAATCGGGAACGTGCATCGCCGTCGACCGTCTGGGGCTCGAAATGAACAATCCGCCGTTCGATGTCAGCAGCGTCGTGCCCGTCTCGCGCTCGAGTTCGCGCCACAGCGCATGCGAGCGCAGCGCGAGCGGCGTGAAATGCGCACCTTCGCCGATGGCGAGGCGCGTGATCCGCGTGTCCCCGTGTGACGAGCCGAATGCGTGCGGCGGCGAATGGCGGTCGATGCCGAGCGCTCGATGCCCGCGCTTCGCCAGATGGTGAAGCGTTGCACTGCCCATGGCGCCCAGCCCGAGAACGATCGCGCGAAACGTCTTCATTCCGGGCTCGGCGGCGGCGGAATCGCGGTCAGCTTCGCCGGCAGAGTTGCTGTTTTACGTTCTGTTTGACGGAAAGAAAGAGCAAAGGCGGCGCCGCGTCACGGCCGCGCGCAATTGCACGCCGTCGTGCCCTTGTCGAGCACGATCCGCCAGACGCCCGGCGCGTCCTGGCGCCAGACCGACATGAACGTCGCGATCTGCTTGCCGGTGGGATCGTAAACAGGCCCGAAGCTCAAGCCGAGCGTTCCGGAATCGAGCACCTCGGCCCCAGCGGGCTCCCAACGGAACGGCGCCTCTTTTTCGTCATAGAAGCGCTTCCAGTCAGCGGCGACAGCCGCCTTGCCGCGCAGCGGTGTCGGACCCGAGAAAAAGATGGCTTCGTCGGCAAGGAAAGACGTGAACGCGGCGAAGTCGCGGTCGGCCATCGTGCGCGCGAACGCGCGCTCGGTCGCGATGACCTGATCGCGCAACGCGGCGGTGTTTTGCTGCGCCGGAGCGGTCGCACAACCGGCGACAACGGCGATGCCGGCGACGAAGAGCGCGATGCGGGCGGGTCTCATCCCTCAATGCTAGCGCATCGCCGGGCGATTGGCGTCAGCCGCTGGACTTGAAGATCACGCTGAACGGGCGCGGGACGTCGTCCAGGCCCTGAAAGAACTTGGCGCGCAGGTAATTGCTCTGGCTTTCGACCAGTTCGCGAATCTGCTCGTGGCCTTGCTGGACCGTCGTCGCCCGTCCCGCCGCGGGACGCGCGGCCGGCAGACGCCGGCGCCCGGTGACGGCCACGGTGAGCTCGGCCAATTCGGGCTCGAGACTCATGTACGGACCGAACACCGCGAGCGCGTCGATTTCGTATTTGTTGTCGACCGCCGTGCGATTGAAGTGCCACGCGAGGTCGGCGACGTGAGTGAGCAGCATCTTCGCGCGACTGCGCGGCAGCGGCTCGATGATGCGGGCGTCCGCGTAGAGCCGGAACTTCTCGGTGACGCCGTATTCGCCGCCGCGCTCGCCGAGCCGCTGCAGCAGGCCATGCCGCACCATCTCGTCGATCATGGGCCGGCTCGCGGCGGCGCTGATGCGAAAATCCTCGACCAGCGCATCGAGCTTGATGACGGGGCGATCGGGCGGCAGGCCATCGAGGCGCGACAGCACGCGCGCGGACGATTCGCGCATTTGCTGCGCGTCGACGCCGAAATAAAGCTTCTTGGTGACCAGCGTAACGGCTTTCATGGCCGGCCTCGGTCAGTAGCGCGGGCGATGACATTAGCATAATCCCGGCGACTTGGCGAATCGGCCGGGCCGCGGCATCGGTGTAACCTGATTGCATGCCCGGACCGAGCCGACCGTCGCCCCGCGTCGCGCGCCCGGGTCTTGCCTCTCGCGAACGCGCGCTCCTTGCACGGCTCGCCACCCCGGAACGAATCCAGGCGTTCGTCGACGCGATCCCGGCCAACCATGAAGACGGCGGCGAGACGGTGCTGTCCGTGCGCGAAGTGCTCCGGCAGCGCCGCGCGCATTGCATCGAAGGCGCGTTCGTCGCCGCGTGCGCGCTGTGGGTCCACCGCCAGCCGCCGCTCGTCATGCACCTCGACTGCGATCCCGCCGACTGGCCGCACGTGATCGCGCTTTTCCGGCATGGCCGCGCGTGGGGCGCGATTTCGAAGAGCAACCACATCGGGCTGCGCTACCGCGATCCCGTTTACCGCAGCCTGCGCGAGCTCGCGATGTCGTACTTCCACGAATATTGCGACCGGCGCGGGCGCAGGACCCTCGTCAGCCATTCCGGCGCCTTCGACCTGCGGCGCATCGACCCGGTGCAGTGGGTGACGTCCGCCGCGCCGTGCTGGGAAGCGCACGACCGGCTCGCCAACGTTCGCCACTATCCGCTCGTCAGCGCGCGCCAGCGCTCGCATCTCTCGCGTCTCGATCCGTTCGAACGCAAGGTGGCGCAGATCGCGCAGTTTCCGCGGCCACCGAAGCGCGGGGAATAGAGTGAGTGCCATCGACCCGTCGGTAATCGTCACCGTCCTCTTCACGGACATCGAGGGCAGCACGCGGCTATGGGAGCGCGACCGGGAGCGCATGGCGAAAGCGCTCGCGCGGCACGACGCGCTCGCGCGCACGGCAGTCGAGTCCCATCGGGGCACGGTCGTGAAAATGACCGGCGACGGCATGTTTGCCGTCTTCGGCGACCCCGTCGACGCCCTCGAGGCAACGCTCGAGCTGCAGCTCCAGCTGACTGACCCCGGAGCCACCGATGGCCTCGCGCTCCGCGTGCGCTGCGGACTGCACGCCGGCATCGTCGAGCGACGCGACAACGACTGGTTCGGGACGCCGGTCAACCGCGCCGCGCGCATCACGGCCGTCGCCCACGGGTGTCAGATCCTCCTTTCCAGAGCAGTCGTCGAATTGATCCGCGACCGGCTCCCGGCGGGCGTGGCGCTGCGCGACCTGGGCTCCGTGCGACTGCGCGATTTGACGAGCCCGGAACAGGTCAACCAGATCGTGTATGCCGGCCTGCGCCAGGACTTTCCGGCATTGCGTTCGCTTGAAGCTACACCGAACAACCTGCCGCAACAGGTCACGTCATTCATCGGCCGCGACCGCGAGCTGCACGCCGCCTGCGAGCTCCTTTCTCGCGCGCGTCTGCTGACCCTGCTCGGACCCGGCGGCATTGGCAAGACGCGCCTGTCGCTCCAGGTGGCAGCCGAAGTGCTCGATACCTTTCCCGACGGAGCCTGGTTCATCGAATTCGCATCGATCGTGGATCCCTCCCTGGTCCCCAAAGTCATCGCCCAGGCGTTCGGCCTTCCCGAGGGCGGCGACACGCTCGCCGTGCGTGGCCTGTGCGAGCATCTCGCGTCGCGCAAGCTGCTCCTGGTGCTCGACAACTGCGAGCACCTCGTCGAGGCATGCGCGCGCCTGGCGGAAGCCGTGGTTCATTCCGCGGCGGGCGTGCGCATCCTTGCGAGCAGCCGCGAGCCGCTCAATGTCGCCGGCGAGCAAACGTACTCGTTGCCACCGTTGGCGCTGCCCGGCGCCGACTCCGGTGCCGAGAACACCGCGCGTTCCGAAGCCGTTCAGCTTTTCGTCGAGCGGGCGCGCCTGCGGCAACCCGACTTTTCCGTGACCAATGCAAATGCGAAGTCGGTTGCGCAACTCTGCGCGCGACTGGATGGCATCCCGCTCGCCCTCGAGCTCGCCGCCGCGCGCGTGGGCGTCCTCGCCGTAGACAAAATCGTCGAGCGGCTCGACGACCGGTTTCGCCTGCTCACCGGCGGCCGGCGCACGGCGCTGCCGCGCCAGCAGACGCTGCGCGCGCTGATCGACTGGAGCT
>JBDTLY010000139.1:0-7663 GCA_039934535.1 Casimicrobiaceae bacterium
TCTGGCCGTTGACCGACGAGATGTTGATGATCCGGCCCCAGCCGCGCTCGACCATCGCGTCGCATACCTGCTTCGTCATGTTGAAGCACGAGTCGAGGTTCGTCTGGATCACGATGTCCCAGTTGACGCGGTCCATTTTCTTGAACGTCGTGTCGCGCGTGATGCCGGCGTTGTTGATCAGGACGTCGATCGGGCCGACTTCCTTCACGACCTGCGCGGCGCAGGCGACGCAGCTGTCGTAGTCCGCGACGTCGCACGGATAAGCGCGAAAGCCGTAGCCCATCTTGTTCATGTTGTCGAGCCACTCCTTCGCCTTGGTGTTGCCCGGCGAATGCGTGGTGACGACCTTGTAGCCGAGTGCCGCAAGCTTGATGCAGATGGCCTCGCCCAGTCCTCCCATGCCGCCCGTGACCAGCGCGACGCGCGAAATCTTCAAAGGCATGTCTCCTCTCCTCGTTGGCGCATCCGCGCGGTCGCTCGTCCCCAGGATGCGGATCGGCGGCGCGGGCTGCAAGAGCTGCCGGTTCCGATGCGCTGGAAGCGGGCCGCGTTCATCTTAACTCACCCGGTTGGCGGGGGGCGGCGCCGCCGTCCCCCGGATTGACGCGGATCAACAGTCCGCGTCATGCGTCGTCAGGCGGCGTCGCGCAGAGGTCCCGCAACGGCGGTCGCCGCGTCCGCGCTTTCCCGCACGTAGCGTCCTGGCGCGGGTTCGAGCGGTCGATGGGCAGCGTCGCCGGCCTCGCGCGGCGCCGGCTTCATCGCGCCGCCGTGCGACTCGAGCCACGCGGCCCAGTCCGGCCACCAGCTGCCCGGAAATCGGTCGGCGCGCGCGAGCCAGTCGTCGGCGTCGTCGGTGATGAGCTCGTTCGTCCAGTAGTTGCGGCGCTCCTTGTCCGGCGCATTGATCACGCCGGCAATGTGGCCCGATGCGCCCAGCACGAACCGGACATCGCCGCCGAGCAGCGCGGTGGAGCGGTAGCCCGCGCGCCACGGCACGATGTGGTCGTCGCGCGACGCAAAGACGTACGTCGGCACCGTCACCGCCGACAGGTCGATCTGCGCGCCCGCCATCGTCAGCGCGCCGCGCTCGATCAGCCGGTTGTCGAGATACATGCTGCGCAGGTAATAGACGTACATCGGCCCGGGCAGGTTGGCGGAGTCGCCGTTCCAGTACAGGAGATCGAACGCGGGCGGCGTCTCGCCCTTGAGATAGTTGCGCACGACGTAGTTCCACACGAGATCGTTGGCGCGCAGGCTCGCGAAGGCGCCGGCAAGCTCGCTGCCGTGGATGCGCTGGCCCGCCATCAGCGCCGGCTCGCGGGCGGAGAGAAGCTCGCGCGACACATAGACGCCGATCTCGCCGGGGTCCGCGAAGTCGAGCATCGTCGTCAGCAGCGTCGCGCTCTCGACGCTGCGGTCGTGGCGCGCCGCGAGCACCGCCAGCGTGCAGGCGAGCAGCGTGCCGCCCACGCAGAAGCCCAGGGTATTCACGGTTGGGCTGCGGGTGATCTCCTTGGCCACACGTATCGCCGTCAGCGGGCCGAGCTCGAGGTAGTCATCCCAGGTGAGCCGTCCCAGTTCCGCGGGGATGTTGCGCCATGAAACGATGAACACCGTATGCCCTTGCCCAACCGCCCAGCGCACAAAGGAATTTGAAGGCTGCAGGTCGAGGATGTAGTACTTGTTGATGCACGGCGGCACGATGACGAGCGGGCGCCGGTGCACCCGCGCGGTCGTCGGCGTGTACTGGATCAGCTCGATCAGGTCGTTGCGGTACACGACATGGCCGGGCGTCATGGCGAGGTTGCGGCCGACCTCGAAGGCGCGCTCGTCGCTCATTGAGATGCGGCCCTTCTCGAAATCCCCGGCCAGGTTGGCGATGCCCTGCGCGAGGCTCATGCCTTCGGTCGTCAGCGCGCGCTCCAGGACTTCCGGATTGGTGGCCGCGAAATTCGACGGCGCGATCGCATCGACGTATTGCCGGGTCATGAAGGCGAGGCGCCGCTTGTCATGCTCCGGCAGGTGCGCGAGCGCCGCGAGTTCAGTCAGGTAGGCGCTGCCGAGCAGATAGGACTGGCGGAGCAGCGAAAAATACGGCAACTCGTGCCACGGGCGTCCGGCAAAGCGTGTATCGCCGGCAGGTGCAGAGACGATTTCGGGGAGCGGAGGCTGCGTGCCCGGCGGCGTCGTCAGCGCGGCCTGCGCGGCGAGCCACAGCGCGTCCCATTGCGGCCGGTAGCGGGCGTCGAGCGCGGCGCGCGCCTCGATATCGACCATGCCGTAGCCCGAAAACGGCAGCGGCGGCGCGGAAACTTCGATGCCCGGTGCGAGACCGGCCGCCGCGCGACTCCACCACTGCGTCCATTGCGCGCCGATATCCGCCCACGCGCGTTCAAGATCGGGCGGAATCGGCGAACCGGGCATGGACGCAGTCGACGTCATCGGGGAGCGCTCGAGGGCAAAGGACAGATGGTAACGCGGCGCGTGCGCCCGCGACAGCGGCGTGGCACGGGCGAAGTCAATGCGCGAGCAACGCGTGCGCGACCGCGATGACGCCGACGCCGAGCCCGATCAGCGCGAGCTGTCGCACCGTCTCGAGCGGTTCGGGCCGCCGGTGCAGGCTGGGGATCAAGTCGGCGACCGCGACGTACAGAAGGCTTGCTGCGGCGATCGCGAGCACCGTCGGCAGCATCTGCTGCATGCCGGCAAGCGCAAAGTAGCCCGCCAGCGCGCCGGCGAGGGTCGCCACGCCGACGCCCACGTTGTAGGTGAATGCCCGTGTGCGGGTGTACCCGGAATGGACGAGCACCGCGAAATCGCCGACCTGCTGCGGCACCGCGTGGGCGACGATGGCGACCGTCGCCGCCACGCCGAGCTTGGTGTCGGCGAGGAACGCCGCGGCGATCACGACACCGTCACAGAAGTTGTGCACGCTGGTGCCGATCAGGATCATGAGCCCGGAGCGTCCCTGGTCGGCGCCGCCGTGGACGTGCAACGCGTGTGCGTGCTCGGTCTCTTCCGCGTCGTCGAGATGGTGATCGTGCCCGTGCGCGTGGCGCCACAGCACGAGTTTTTCCAGCGCGAAGAACGCGAGGAGGCCGATAAGCACCGTGATCATCACCCGCTCGGCGCCGCCGGTTTCGAGCGCATGCGGCAGGAGCTCGAGGAATACCGCGCCCAGCAGCGCGCCGACGGCGAACGACACGAGCCGCGAGATCCACGACGGATGCAGCGCCAGCGTGCCGGCCGCCGCGATCGTCGCGACGACGCCGCCGGCGAGCGCGGCCATGATGATCTGGGCGAGGACGTTCACAATTGGGGAGCGGGGTGCGCGCGGCGGATTATACGTGCGGGGCAGGTGCGTCCGGCCCGAGCCAGACGAGCGCCGCCATGCGGCCGCAGGCGGGATCGCGCCGCCACGAGTAGAAGCGGGCAGTGTCGGTCTTGCTGCAAAAGCCGCCGCCGCCGACCTTGCGCACGCCGCATTCGGCGAGACGTTGGCGCGCGAGGCCGTAAACATCCGCGTTCCATTTTCCCGGCGCGCCGCGCGCGAAATGCGCATCCGCACGGCGGTCGTGCGCGAGGAACGCGTCGCGAACCTCCGCGCCGACTTCGAAGGCGGCGGGGCTGATCGCCGGTCCCAGCCAGGCGACGAGATCGCCGGGGCGCACGCCAAGGCTGTTGAAGGCGGCGACCGTGCGTTCGAGAACGCCCGCGGCAAGACCCCGCCAGCCGGCATGCGCGGCGCCGACGGCGGTGCCGTGGCGATTCGCGAACAGCACGGGCAGGCAGTCGGCGACGAGAACGGCGCACACCACACCGCGTTCGCGCGTGATCGCGGCATCCGCGACCTCGGGAAGCGAATCTCGTTGCGCACGCTGGACCGCGACCACCGTTCCGTGGACCTGCCATAGCCAGCGGGGCTCGGCGGGCAGAAACCCCCGCAGCCGGCGGCGATTTTCCGCAAGCGCATCATCCGTATCGCCCGCGTGTCCGCCGAGATTCATCGTCGCGCGCGGGCCGCTGCTGATGCCGCCGTTGCGTGTCGTCACGAGCGCCTGCACCCCGCGTGGCGCGGGCCAATCGGGCACGATCCAGTCGAGGCCCGCTGCCGCGATCCCTTGTGCGAGCGAGGAAAGGGGCTCGGGACTCACGCGGACGGCTTCTGACTGCGCAGCGATGCGAGCAACGCAACGAAGTCGGCGGGAAGTGCTGCGTGCCACTCGCAGGGCCTGCCGGTCGCCGGATGGACAAGCCCGAGGCGCGCCGCGTGCAGCGCCTGTCGCGCGAACGCGATCGATCCGCGCTTCCCGTACGCCGGATCGCCGACGAGCGGGTGGCCGAGGGACGCGAGATGCACGCGAATCTGGTGCGTGCGCCCGGTTTCGAGCCGGCAGGCGAGTAGCGTCGCGATGCCGAAGCGCTCGACCACCTCGTAATGCGTGCGCGCCGGTTTGCCGGTGGTAACGACTGCCATCGTCGTGCGCCGCGTCGGATGACGGCCGATCGGAGCGTCGACCGTGCCGCCGCGCGCGATGTCGCCCGTCGCGAGCGCCTGGTATTGCCGCTTCACCGTGCGCGCCGCGAGCTGGCGCACGAGGGAGGTCTGCGCGGTGATCGTCTTGGCCACCACGAGCAAGCCGCTCGTGTCCTTGTCGAGCCGATGGACGATGCCTGCGCGCGGCACGGATGCGAGCTGCGGCGCGTGGTGCAGCAGCGCGTTCTGCAGCGTGCCGCCGCGGTTGCCCGCACCCGGATGCACGACAAGGCCCGCGGGCTTGTCGAGCACGATCAACGTGTCGTCCTCGTGCACGATCGCAAGCGCGATCGCCTCCGGCGCGAGCGTGGCCTCGTCCTCGTCCGCCGCGGCCTGCACGGTTACGCGCTCGCCGCCCCATACCTTCCGCGTTGCGTCCGCGACGCGGTCGTCAAGGGTGACGAGGCCGGCATCGATCCACATGCGCAGCCGGCTGCGCGAGTATTGCGGCAGCGCCCGCGCAAGTGCGACGTCGAAACGCTGGCCGCCAGCGTCCGCGGCCAGCGTCAGCGCAAGCGTCGTCAATGCTGCCGGGGGCTCGCCCGAGGACGGCGGGGCGGATGCTTCTGGCGTGCGTCGATGCAGTCTGGCCACGGGCGTCGGTTATAATTGCCGCGATGATCGGAACGTCAGGAACCGCATGACCGCAGCATCTTCGTCGTCGCAGTTTCCGCAAGCCCGGATTGTCCGTGCGCGCCGCGGCATGGCCGGCTGTCTTGCGGCCGCCGCGCTCGCGCTTTCGCTCGTCGGCTGCGGCTTGCTGCCCGAGGTGCAGGACCAGACCGCCGGCTACACCGCAGACCAGCTCTACAACATCGCGCACGGCGCGCTCGCCGACGGCAATTATACGCGGGCGGTCAAGATGTTCGAGGCGCTGGAGTCGCGCTTCCCGTATGGCCGCTATGCGCAGCAGTCGATTCTCGAGTCCGCGTACGCCAACTACCGCGCCGGAGAGACCGCCGCGGCGATCTCCGCCGCCGACCGTTTCATCCGGACGTTTCCGAACCATCCGAACGTCGACTACGCGTATTACCTGAAGGGGCTCGTCTACTTCCGCGAGGATCAGGGGCTGATCGGCTATGTGTATGAGCTCGACCTGTCGGAGCGCGAGCCGAAGTCGATGCGCGAATCGTATGCGGCGTTCCGGGAGCTCATCACGAAGTTCCCGGACAGCCGTTATGCTCCCGACTCCGCCGACCGGATGCGCTACCTCACGAACTCGCTCGCGCTCTACGAGGTGAAGGTCGCGCGCTACTATTTCAATCGTGGCGCCTATGTCGCCGCGGTGAACCGCGCGCAGGTGGCGATTACGACCTATCCGCGCACGCCGGCCAACGAGGAAGCGCTCGATCTCCTGGTGCAAAGCTACGACAAGCTCGA
This sequence comes from Casimicrobiaceae bacterium, assembly GCA_039934535.1. GTDB lineage: Bacteria > Pseudomonadota > Gammaproteobacteria > Burkholderiales > Casimicrobiaceae > CAIWHR01. The sequence continues at coordinate 5,921 of JBDTLY010000139.1, forward strand.
GCTGCCGCTGTTGCGCGACGATGCGCAGCGCGTCCTGAAGCAGACCTTCCCGCAGAGCAGGTTCGTGACCGGCGAGTCCGACAAGCCGTGGTGGAGGATCTGGTAACGGCGCGAGCGGGGAGCCGGGGCCCCTAGCCGAAGGCATGGGGGAGCGACCGATCGCGAGTCGACGTATGAGGCCGACCCAAACGGCGTAACGAATTGCCGCGGCGGTTCGGAGGCCGAGCCGGAAACCCTAGCGGGCGAAGAACGCTTCCACGTCCGCGATCTCGCGCGTGCGCCGCATCGGCGGCAGGCTTTTCCAGATCCGGCGGCCGTAGGACTTGTCGATGAGCCGCGGGTCGCAGATCATCAGCACGCCGCGGTCGGTCTCCGTGCGTATCAGCCGGCCGGCGCCCTGCTTCAGCGCGATCGCCGCCTGCGGCACCTGAACGTCGAAGAACGGATTGCCGCCCGCGACGCGCAACGCCTCGAGCCGCGCCGCGAGCAGCGGATCGTCGGGTGGCGCGAACGGCAGCTTGTCGATGACCACAACCGACAGCGCGTCGCCCGGCACGTCGACACCCTCGCGGAAGCTCGCGCTCCCGAGCAGGACCGCATTGCCGAGCTCGCGAAAGCGCGTCAGCAGCTCGCTGCGAGAACCGTCGCCCTGGACGAGCAGCGGCCAGCCGAGGCCGTCCCGCGCAATGGCCTCGGCCAGGAGGTCGCGTGCGACGTTGAGCGCGCGCAACGTGGTGAACAGCAGGAACGCGCGGCCGCCGCTCGCCTTCAGCACCGGGAGCGCGGCGGCGACGACGGCTTCGGTGTGCTCGCGCGAATTGGGAAGCGGCAGGTCGCGCGGCACGTAGAGCAGCGCCTGCGCATCGTAGTCGAACGGCGAATCCCAGCTGCCGGTGCGTGCGTCGGCGAGCCCCAGCTCGCGCTGGTAAAGCGAAAAATCTCGGCCGACGGCGAGTGTGGCGGAGGTAAAGATCCACGCGCGGCCCGATTCCGTGACTTGTTTTGCGAACACGTTGGCGATCGACAGCGGCGACGCGTGGAGCTGCCATCCTTGCGCCGTCACGTCGACCCAGCGGATCCACGCCGGGATGTCGCCGTCGGCGTCGGGCGGTCCCTCGCGCAAGCCGTCGTGCCAGCGGGCGAGGGCCGCGGCGGCTTCCGTCGCGCGGCGAGCGCAGTTGTCGAGATCCTCGCTGCGCTCGGCCGTGAGCGCCAGTTCCGCGGCGAGCCGATCGAGTGCGGCAGCCAAGGCGTCCAGTTCCGTCGTGAATCCTTCGCGTTCCGCCGCCATGCGCTGCGCGAGCTTGCCCGGCGTGTCGCCGAGGGTGAGCCGCAGTTTGCGGATTGCGGGCCCGATGTCGGCCGCCGCGTCGGGAAGCCCGGTCACTTCGCGCGCGCCCGTTCGCGCGGCGACTTCCGCGTCGCGTGCAAGTTCGGCGAGCTGCCCGGCGGTCACCTGCTCGCCGAAAAAGAGCGTCGCGGTATCAGGGAGCTGATGGGCCTCGTCGAGGATAACGGTATTGCAGGCGGGCAGGAGCTCCGAGAGTCCCTCGTCGCGCAGCATGACGTCGGCGAAGAAGAGATGATGATTGATCACGACGACGTCGGCATCCAGCGCGGCCTTCCGGGCCTTGAGGACGAAGCAGTCACCGTGGAACGCGCAGTTGCTGCCGAGGCAGTTGTCGCGGGTCGACGTGACGAGCGGCCAGATCGTCGCGTTCTCCGGCACGTCGGCCAGCTCGC
>JBDTLY010000140.1:0-7663 GCA_039934535.1 Casimicrobiaceae bacterium
CGGCGAGCGCGGCGCCCAGCGCCGAGGCGATCGCAAAGCGAACGGCCGGATCGGTTTCCTTCTCCCAGGCGGCGGCGAGCGCATCGACCTTGGTGCTGCGGTTCGCCGCGGCAAGCCGGACTTCCGGCGCCGGATCGCCGGCGAGCAGCGCGGCAAGCTCGTCCGAATCCTGCGGCAGCTCGGCCACGCCGGCAACGCGCCGCGCGGGATCGGCGTCCAGGTGCAGTGCGGAGCGAAAGAGTCGTTTGGTGATCATCGGATGCGTCGTGCCCCGGTCGGGGCGGTTGGGGAATGCGGGCCTGAACGAAACCGGACGGAGCTAGGAGGGCATGCCGAGCGCCCGCGCGCCCTTGGAATATACCTCGTCGAAGGTCGCTTCCAGCCCCGCGTGCGTGCCGCGCAGCCGGTCGACGACGTCCTTCGCCCATTCGAGGTACTTGGTCTTCCGCTCCAGCGGCCACTTCGCCGGCGGCGCGGCGACCATGTCGTACACATTGCAGATCTTGTCCGCCAGCTTCACGAGCTTGGCGCGCTCGGACAGCGCGTGCGCGTGCTCGACCTGCAGCCGCTTGCGCTCCGCCTTGGCAAGCGTCTGGTCGTCGGTGACTTCGAGCACGACCGACGTGATGATCTCGCCGAAATGCACGCGCAGCTCGTCGGCCGTGGTGTTGGTGTCTTCGATGGTGTCATGCAAGAGCGCCGCGCAGAGCACCGCGACGTCGTCGACCCCTTCGCGCTTCAGCAGGCTCGCGAGCGCGATCGGGTGGTTGATGTAGGGCGAGGCTTCGGCGTCCTTGCGGCGCTGGTTGCGATGCTTGTCCGCCGCGAAGGCGACGGCTTCCAGCAACAGCGCTTGGGGATCAGGGTACACGAGGGGATTCCTGTTTGTCCCGAGGATAGCGCATCGGCGGCGCCCCGCAGCGGGCTGCAATATCGATGAAACGTGAATTTTCGCCCTTTTTGCGCCCGAATTCGCACCTTACCGGGCGCGGGGCCGGCTGCGATGATGTCGCCGTAGCCTTGCTCCAAGGAGATGCGATGTCCACCGAAGCCACCCTGTCCACGGGCATTTTCGCCGCCCGGCGGTTCCCGCATTCGGCCCCCGCGCCGGCGCCGGTCGAGCTTTTCGGGCACGTCGTCCATGTGGAACGCCACGCTTTGACCAATTTCGACGGCGCCCACGCGCTGGTCGAGCTTTGCAACTCGCCAGGCGGGACGGTGGCGGTGCTGACCACGCAACTGCGCCTGCAGGCGATGCTCCAGTCCGCGCTGTCGAGCGGCAACCTCATCGCTTTCCAGGGCGCACGGCTCGCCATTCCGCCGGCGCCGCGCAACGGCACCTGGGCGGTGGACGTCTATACCCTCGACGGCGTCACATTGTATTCATCGCCGTAGCGGAGAATCGGCGCCGGCTTCGAGAGGCAACGCGGACAACCCGGAGGGAACGCCATGGCGACCATCACCCGTGCGCACGCTTACGCGAACAACGAGGTCGCGTATCTCGCGTGGACGATCGATCAGCCCGTGATTCCGGGCTGTCTCGGATTCAACATCGTGCGCGAGTACCTCGACGCCGCGGGAACCGTCACTGAAGAGCGACCGCTTGCTGCCTACGTCGCGTTCAAGGGCCAGAGCAACACCGACTGGCGGGCGCAGAACACGACGCTGTGGCCCGTGCAGAAATTCTGCTGGCGCGACCTCACGTTGCGCAAGCGGCGCAATCAGGCCGCGCGGCGCCCGGACAGCGTGCGCGTGCGGTACCGCATCCGTGCGGTTGGCAGGATGCAACCGGGACTGGAGCCGGTCGTCATCGTTCCAGAAAGTCATTTCGACAAGGTGACAAAGAAGCAGGTCGTGCACGCGTACAAAGGGGCGCCGATTCCACTCGGCTACCTGACGCCGGCGAAACGTACCAACATCATCGACGTGACGCGCTCGCTCCCGCCCTTCACCTCGACGTTCACGAACGGCATCCTCTCGACGCAATTCCTGGTCAACGTGCTCGAGGAGGACGGCAAGATCGAGCCGGGCGAGCTCGAAGCGCACCTGCGCAAGCCGCAGGACTGGCTTCGCAACTATCTCGCCGGCGACACGGTTCCGGTCATCACGGATTTCTTCGCGCGGGCCGGCGGGCGCTTCCATGCGGCGCTCTACGAGCTCGAGGACGAGGAGCTCGTCGCGCTACTCGCCGCAAACGCGGAGCGTCTCGACCTCATTCTCTCGGACGCCGGCAGCGGCACGGACGAGGACGCCGAGCCGAACGCCAACGGCAAGCAGCCGGCCCTATACGACACGCGCAACGCGCCGGCCCGGAAGGCGCTGCGCAAGCTTGCGAAAAAGGCCGGGACGAAGTTCACGATGCAGGACCGGATGTTCAACGGGTCGGGGCACATCGGGCACAACAAGTTCGTCGTCCACGTCGACGGCACCGGCAAGGCGAAAGCGGTGCTCACCGGCTCGACCAACTGGACGTGGTCGGGTGTCGCCGGCCAGAGCAACAACTGCATCGTGATCGACGACGACGCCATCGCCGGCGCCTATCTCGCCTACTGGAAGCGGCTGCACGACGACAAGCAGGCAACACCCAAGCCGCTGAGCGCGAAGGCGACCGGCGCCGATCAGGGCGATCCGCTCAAGACGGCCGACCGCACGCCGGTGACCGCCAACCTTGCCGGCGGCGGCACCATGGAAGCGTGGTTCTCGCCGAACATGCCGGGGCACGCGCAGCCGCCCGCCAAATCGGTGAAGAACCCACCCGCGCCGCCCCCGGACATGGAGCGCCTGTTCTCGCTGATGCGCAAAGCGCACCGGTCGATCTTTTTCGCGGTGTTCATGCCCTCGCGCGGCGGCGTCCATTCGATCGTGTCGGAAGCCGTGGATCTCGGCGTTAAGGATACGGGCCTCGAAGTCATCGGCGCGATCTCCGACACGCAGGCGATGTGGGGCTACGAGCCGAGCACGAAGACGGCCAGCGGCAAGAAGCTGCCGGCGTGGTCGCCGCACGTATTCCAGCATGCGGGCGTGTCGGTCGTGCGCGCGACGGCGCTCACCGACAAGGAGATCGGTCGGCAGCTCGGCGACTTCAAGATCGACGAAACGCTGACGGTGGGCCGGGCCATCATCCACGACAAAGTCATCGTCGTCGATCCGCTCGATCCCGTGAACTGCGTGGTCGCCTTCGGCAGCCACAACATGGGCTACAAGGCGTCGTATTCGAACGACGAGAATCTCGTCATCGTGCGCGGCCACCAGGCGCTTGCCATCGCGTACGCCGTCCACGTCCTCGACGTCTACGATCACTACCGCTTCCGCGCGGTCGAGGGCGAGTTGAGCCACCCGAAGAAGACGGGCGGCACGGCGGCCGCGGCCGCGGATCCGCGCTGGGACGGCTTCCTCGACAAGACGGACGCCTGGCAGGCGAAGGCATCGCGCCGGCTGGCGAATTACTTCGCGCAGTAGTGCGCATGGGTGCACCAGGTGTCCGCATTGCCGCGCCGATGCGCAACGGACCAATCCGCATTATTCTCCCGGTCTCAACCATCGAGGAGAGGGACCATGGCCGGGCGCGTGCTGGTAACTGCGATGCTGACGCTCGTCGCGGCGACGGTCGAGGCGCAGAACACGTGCTCGGGAACCGGGGTGATGGCCGGCGAGGCATTCGCCGTGTCCAATTGCGCGGTCGCGATCTTTCCCGATCAGAGGAGCGTGGCATTGTGGTTCAACGAAAGTCCCATCACGCCGCGGGAGCAGGAGGCGTTCGAGGCCAGCGCGTACGCGGATTCGGCCAAGGATGGCAAGGATCGCACGATGTTGCTGGTCATGTTCTGCCCCGGCGGCGGCCAGGCGGAGGCATCGGCGGCCGCAATCAAGTCGATGGACCTGGAATTGAGCCACGCGAAGTCGGCGACGGCCAGCGCGCAGTGGATGGTCCAGGCGCAGCGTGACTTCAAGGTCGACAAGATTTCCGGCGACGTGAATCCCGGCGGCAAGCTTGCCGGCCATGTCACCGGCAGCCGGTCAAGCGACGGCCGGAAATACGCATGGGATCTCACGTTTGACCTCATCTTGCCCGCGAAAGCGGCGGCGTCCGGCATGACCTGCCGCAAGTAGCGCCTCGCACTTCGGAATTTCGCCAACAGGAGGGTAGGCATGAATGCCAGAACGCTGCTGCTGCCGCTCGTCGTGATGCTTGCCGCGGCGTTCGGGGCGCACGCCGAGCAGGCGTGCAAGACGACGGCGCTCAAGAATCCCGCGCCGACACTCGCGGAAATGTACGCGCTGGCGGAAGGCCACGCCAAGGCGTGGAAGGCCGACGCCGTGCCGACGCAGATCAGCAACACGTCGCTTGGGCTTCTGCAGCCCAACGGCGGCGCGGCGTCGTGGCACCTGCTGTTCTACTCCGAATCGGCCAAGGCCCACATTGCGATCGACACGTTCCGCGGCTCGCTCAACTGCTTTGCCGATCCCGGCAGCGCCGGCCGCATTCCGGATCTCAAGCCGGATTTCGCGCGCGACGGCGCGAAGCTCTACGCGATCGCCAAGGAACAGGGCGGCGCGTTGCTCGCCGACGGTTACGGCGTGATGATCGGGACCGCCGCGGCGCCGAGCAATCGCCACGCGACGTGGAACATCAACTACTACAAGGAAGGCGCACGGGACGGCGGCATCCTCGTGCTCGTCGATGCCAACACCGGCGCATTGGAAAAGGTCATCAAGTAGGCCGCCGCACCCTTCGCACATTCACGGGCGCCGTCGGCGGCGGCGCCACGCGGCAACTCCTGCCGCCGATCGGCACGCCCCGGGCGAAATCGCCTCCGCGGAGGATCGCGGCCGCAGCCGCCAAGGGCTTCGGATCAGGCATGGCATGAGTCTTGCGGCACCTCCTGGGTTTTACCGATAAACCTGTCACGCCGAGGCCCACGGGTCGCAGCGGATCGACGAACCCGGGCCTCGATCATGAAGAATTCGGCGTCGCCTACGCTTGCGCTGCTCGCCTGCATGGGAATCGGCCTCACCGCGCCGGTGCCCTCGCCCGCACAGATTCCACAGACCCCGATCACGGTACAGGTCATCAACGACAGCGGTTTGCCGGATTCCGCGGTGTACCTCCTCGTTGCGGGGCAGGACGTGAATGCCCCGCTGGCCTCGGGCCAGGTCATCAACTATCCCTTTGCCGTCTCGGGGGGCGTCGCGGCGACGCCCGTCGGAACGGTGACGAACACGACCAGCGCGCTTGTCACCAACGCCGGCACGACGCCCGCGGCAAGCGCCGGCCTCACCGTGAGCGGCGCCGCGTCGACGATCGGGATGTCATTCGCGCCGGGCACCATTGTCACGGGCCAGACCACGACGCTGACGATCACCTTGCCGATCACCGGCGCTCCGCAGCTGTTGTCCTTTCCTTTCAATGTCGCGATGCCGTCGGGGTTGACCATCTCGCCGACGCAGAACAGCGGCACCTGCGCGGGCGTGGCCGTGACGCCGACGCAGATCTCGATTCCGGCCGGGACGAGCATGACGAATTCGACGTGCACCATCGTCGTCACCGTCGCCGCAGGCATGCCGGGCGCCGTCACCACCGTCACGGCGAGCACAAGCGTCCTGCAGACCGCCCCCGCGATCGTCGATCCGGCCAGCGCTCCGCTTACGGTCGTGGCCGGCGCCTCGGCGGTCACGATGTCGTTCCAGCCGGCGTCCATCGCCGCCGTGCGCAATGCGGCGGCCACGCTGACGATCAACGTTCCCAACGCGACGGGCAGCGCGCAAACGCTGAGCGCGCCGTTCACCGACATCATGCCCACGGCCGTGGTCGTGGATGTCACGACGGGCAACAGCGGCACCTGCACGGGCGTCACGCTCGTCGCGACGCAGATCACGATGCAGTCGGGCGCGACGATTCCGCCGGCCGGCTGCACGATCGTGGTCTCCGTGTCGTCGGTTGCGTCGGGAAGCGCGCTGGCAGGGCTTGCGCAGGCCGGCCAGGTCACGTCGCCGTACACCGGCAACCCGCGGACGGTCTACGAGTTTTCGATGAGCACCGTGAGTTCGGGCAACCTGTTCATTTCGTACAATCAGCCGGTCGCCTACCCGCCGGCGCCGACGGTCACGGCCAACTATCGCTTCCAGCCGCTCGAGTTCTCGTATTCGAACGCCATCGTCAGCAACGGCGACCTGACGTCGATCGACTTCTACGGCATCCCGCTCGAGCTGCAGACGTTCGCGTCGACCGACGCGGCGCTCCAGCATCCGCTCGATCGCGTCACCTACTACACGTCGACGCCGACCTTGCGCCGCGCGTTCGTCAACGTCAATCCCGATCTTCAATATGCGTTCGTCGGCACGAGCGGCGCCGCAACCACGGTATTCAATCCGGGCGGTCCCAATCCCTACGATTCGTTCCTGCGCATCATCGGGCCGAATCAGCTGGCGGCGCCGGGGACGAGCCCGCTGCCGAGCGGCGCGCCGACGGGTAACCCGAAGCCATGGCCATATCCGAGCTTCGCGGGCTATCTCGACGCGTTGGCGAACAACAGCTACACGTTCAACGAAGTGGACAACGGCGTCATTTCGGCCTACACGTTCAACTACTCCGGGTCGATCACGAAGGTGAAGGCCGGTACCGACGAGCCGTGCGTCCCGGGCGGGAAAACGGTCGCGGGATGGCTCATCAAGCTCACGGGGACGACGCAGGCGCCTTCCCCGTTGCCCAGCGACGCGGAGATCTGCATCCCGTTACCCGCGACCGACCCGGGAACGGGCAGCGCGGACTTCTTCATTTACGGCGCCGTGCAGAACTGCGAAGCGCTGAGCATCTACCCCATGGGCGGGCTCCCGACGTGCCAGGACACGGACGCGGCAACTCTGGCAGTGATGTCCAATTCGGTCTACGGCTGGATCCAGGCCGACGTGCTCGCCGCGCTGAACTTCGGCTACATGCAAGGGTCCGCGGACACGACGACCGGCAACGTCGGCTACTCGAACGTCTGGTACAACTTGCCGCCTGTGCAGTACCCATTCGGGCTGGCGCGCAAATCCCCCGACGATGGCAATTACAACCCGTGGGCGGCGCTGATGTACAACCATTCCGACGCCTACGGCTTCGCATTTTCCGATCGCAAGGGCCGCCCGTCGCCTGACATCGCATATCCGATCGGCGGCACGCTGCGAATCTGGATCCTGCCCGATCAGCGCCTCGATGCCCCCATGGTGGCGGCGGGAGCGGCGGCCGGCGGCAGCACCGACAACTCGATCCCGCTGGCGTGGACGCCGGTCGACGGCGCGGATCACTACGTCGTCACATGGTCGCCGCCCTACGTTCCCGCGTCGGCGACGGTGAAGTCCACGAGCTACTCGATCCCCGACCTTCAGCCGGGGACGCCGTATGCGATCACGGTGGCCGCCTATAACGCAAGTGGGTCCATGCGATCGTACGAGATGCCGATTCGCGCCATGACGGCCGGCGCGGCGGCAACGCCGACCGGCGGCAACGCCAATTTTCAATTTGGCGTGAACTGGAACCTGCCGACCTACCCGCAGTTGCCTGCACCCCAGCCCGTGACGCTGACACCGCAAAGCGCGACCTTGGCGGTCACGTCTGCCGCGTGGTTCGTCGACATGACGTTCTTCCCGGCGACGATCGCGCCCAATGGTTCGGCGCTGATGT
>JBDTLY010000141.1:0-7643 GCA_039934535.1 Casimicrobiaceae bacterium
ATGCCAACAACGGGTCGTTCCATTACGACGTGAACCTGCCGACCGGCACCGTCGCGCAGACCAAGGCAATCACGCGCCAGCCGCTGGGCAGCGGGGCCTTCGCGACCTGCGGGGCGGGCGCCAACCTCGCGACCGCCACCAACTACCAGGACATCTGGTGGGCCGGCACCAGCGCCGCGCCGGGGACGGAATCGGGCTGGGGGATCAACTTCGCGCACCAGGCCGACACCATCTTCGTGAGCTGGTTCACCTACGATCTCGACGGCACGCCGCTGTGGCTCGTGGCCACCGCGCCGAAGACCGGAGCCGGCGTCTACGACGGCGACCTCTATCGGCCGTCCGGCCCGCGCTTCGACGCCTACGACAAGAGCCAGTTCAAGGCCAACCCACCCGTCGGCACGATGAAGCTGACCTTCGCCGACGGCAACAACGCGGCGTTCAACTACACGGTGCAGGTCGCCGGCATGGGGGCCCCCGTCACGCAGACGAAGCCGATCACACGCCAGCTGTTCTCGGCCGCGGGGACGGCTTGCCGGTGAATTGAGGGCAACGGCGGTGCGCGCGGCGCGCGTCGCTACGCCGGGCGCACCTCGAGTATCGCCATCATGCACGCGTCCTCGTGCTCGAGGATGTGGCAGTGGAACATTCGCTTGCCGGGCTGCAGCTGCTGCACCTTGATTGTCGCCGTCTGATGTGACGGCACGACGACGGTGTCGATCCACGCGAGGTAAGGCGCAGGCGTGACCACGTTGGAAATCTTGCGCGAGACCAGCTGGAACTGGATTCCGTGCACGTGAAAGGGATGCGCCATTCCAGTGTTGTTCACGATCTCCCACAGCTCGACCCTGCCGACGGTGGTGACGAGGTCGACGCGAGCGGGGTCGAAGATCTCGCCATTGATCAGAAACGCGATGGTCGAACCGTTGCGGGTGCACAGCCCCTCGATCGCGCTCAGGACAACCCGCTGCTGCGCGGTGGAGTCGCCGAGGTCTCGCAAGGCGCGCAAGGTGGCGGGGACGAGCGAGGGCGCGACCGCAGGCGCCGTGCTGGTTGCGAGCGTCAGCAGCGACTCGTCGGCGTAGCTGCCCTGCCCGAGGAAGTCCGCCTCGAACTTCAACGCGCGCAGCACGAAGCTTGCGCCGGGTGTCGCATTCACGTTGACGATGACTTCGATGCGCTGCGCCGGACCGACGAGGATTTCCGGCAGGTTGGCGATGGGCGCCCCCAGCAAGCCGCCGTCGGAGCCGACGAGCGTCAGCGTGTGGCCGTCCAGGGCGAGCCGAAAGTGTCGCGCGGCCGTCGCGTTGACGATGCGCCAGCGCTGGGTGGTGCCTGGCGTCACGGTGTGCACCGGCATCCGCCCGCCATTGACCATCAGCACTTCGCGCTGCCGGCCCACGTTCCAGTCTACGGCGTCGTCGGGGGAGATTGCCGACTCGGCATCCAGCCGCAGACCCGTGATGAACAGCGTCACTTCCGGCAGATGCGCAAGGGGATCGTCGTTCGCGCGTACGATCAACGGCGCGGCCAGGCCGCGAATCACCTGCGTCGCGGTCCTGTCGTGCGGATGCGGGTGATACCAGTACGTGGCTGCCGTCCCGACCGGAATGTCGTATTCGTAGTAGCGGCTCGTTCCCGCCGCGACCGGATCCATCGGATTGCCGTCCTGGTCGGGCGGTACGGGCAAGCCGTGCCAGTGAATCGTCGTGTCTTCGGCAAGCCCGTTGTCGAGGCGGATGCGCACGTGCTGGCCTTCGCGGAGCTCGATTTGCGGCCCGGGGCTCATGCCGTTGTAGAGAAGAACGCTGGTGGTGCGACCGGCGACCAGCGACGCGGGACCGGGTGCGGCCGTCAGCGTCGCGCGGAACTCGCCCGTCGCGGTACTTTCGTTCGACAGAACGTCGAGCGCACGAAGCGGCGCGCCTTCGGGCAGCGTGCCGTCGGCCAGCGGGGTGCCGGTGTCGTCGCCGCCGCCGCAACTCGACAGCAGGCTGCTCGCTCCGACGAGCGCGGTGCCGAGAAATTGCCGGCGCTTCATGATTTGCTCGGTGGGTGGGTCCCTATGAGCGTAACACGACCGGGCAGCCGACTCAGCGCCGCTCCAGCCGGTAGATGCGCGACTCGCCGTAGCCCTTCGCCAGCGCGAGCCGGCCGACATACTCGAGCGCATCGTCGCGTTGTCCCGATGCCGTCAGCGTCGCGGCGAAGGCCTCGCTCGTGTAGACCATCCCCGGCGGCGTGACCGGTTCAATGCGCGCGGTGCGGGTGACGCTCGACCCGAAGAAGCCGTCGCGCTTCACGATTGGGTCATATCCGCGGAACACCGGCCCCGCGTGCAGCGCGATGCGGATCTGGCTCGTCTCCGAGAGACCCGCCGCTTTCCAGTCGACCGCGAGCATGCTCGCCTGCAGCCGCAACGCGAATTCCGCGCCGTCCTCCGGCGACTCGAACACGATGTACAGGCCGTCGCCCCAGGTCTTGCTGTCGAGCGGCTTGACGGGCGCCGCGGCGATCTCGCGGGCGACGATGTCGAGGAAGCGCGTCTGGAAGAGCGGCGCAAAGGCGTCGTGCAGGCGGCTGAAGCCGGCGAAGTCGGCGAAGAGCAGCGTCTTCAGCGTGCGGTGCGGACGCGCTTCCGTGTTCGCCAACTGCGGTGAGGAGGGCGCAATGGTTTCCGTTCCGGCAACCGATAGCGCTGCGCTGCCCGCGCGCTCGCGCAGCGCGCGAAGATCGATCACTTGCGGCGGGCCGACGTTGCGCCGCCAGCGTTCGAACGATGAATGCGTCCCGCCGACGCGGCCCGCGGCGTCGGCATCGAACACGCACAAAAGCGTCGGCGCCGTTTCGAGCTGCGTCGCGCGCAGCGAGGCGAGGCCCTCGAGCAGCATCGCCGCGTAGTCGAACAGCACGTCGTCATCGAGGTAGCCCTCCTCGGTGGCGTAGATGACGCGCGTCGCGCGGTCGAGCGCCGCGTCGAAGCGCTCGACCCATCCGGCGCCCCCGATGGCAACGCTGGTGCGGATGAAATCGAGCCGGTCGAAGGGCAGCACGACATTCACTTCGGCACCGATCGCAAGTGCCGCCTCGATGAATATGAGATCGGCGCCGCACGCGGCCGAGGAGTACACGATGGGCGAATGGAAGCGCGCGAGCTCCGCGCGCAGCGTCGCCTGCACCGCCGGCGCCAGCGCTGCGGGGAAGCGTGGCGTGCCGCGTCCGGGCGCGTCGATCATGTGGCCGGCGAAGGCGACGACATCGGTCGCCGGAAGCACCTCCAGCACGTCGGCGGCGTCAGGAATCGTGCGGGCGAGCAATTTCACCTGCCGCCGCATCGTGCTCACGCTTCCAACATCACCCGGAACAAGCGCGACGGCAGCGGCGTAACACTCCCGCGCGGCGTCGATCTGCCCCAGAAGAAGCTTCGCCTCGCCTTCTGTCGCGTAGTCCCAACACGTGCGCGCCGATGTCTGCGCCGCGAGCCTGCCTGCAACTTCCGCCGCGAGGCGCCGCGCTTCGGTGCGATCGCCCAGCACCATCGACATCGTCGCCGCGTTGATGCCGGGATAGGGGGCGCCTTGCAGTGCGTAGGCGGCGAGATAATCGCGGCGCGCGCGCTCGGCGAATGTCGCGGCGTCCGGCGCGTCCGGATGACGATGGAGGTGGTCTTTCCACAGCCGGCCGCGCAGGCTGCGGATTTCGCCGAGCAAGTGCGGCGAGAGCGACGCGCCTGCCTGCGCGCGGTCGAGCAGCGCATGCGCTTCGCGGGTCGCGCCGGCACGCGCGTGCGCGAGGGCGCCGCTATAGAGAAGTTCGGGATCCGAAGGCAGTGCCACGATCGCGGCGCGAAACGCATCGCAGGCGTCCCACGGCGCGCCCTGCGCGAGGGCGTCGCGTATGCGCCTGCATGCCTCGCCGGATGCGCGGGTGTCCGGGTCGGGCGGCAGGCGTTCCATGCAAGAGGCTAGCTCTGGCGCCGCCGGGACCTTTCCTCGGCGATGCGCTCCTGCCAGACGGCGACGTCCTTGAGGCGGCGCATCTCCGGCGGAAATCTTTCCATTAGCGCGTTCGCCTCGGCCAGTTGCGCCGCCGGATCGCCTACGCCCGCAATCGTGGCGACATAGAGCGCAATCGCCAGGTCGAACCGCTGGAACGGGTCATCGTGGTTCTGCAGCGAGAGCTCGCGCTCGAATTTCAGCACCGGCGCGATGAGATTTTGTGCATCCTCCTGGCGATTCAAACGCGCGAGCGTCAGCGCCGCGAACGTTTGTTCAAATGCCGCTTCGCGCTTGTCGCTAGTGGTGCGTGCGGGCACGGTCTTGCGCAACTCCTGCACCTGCGCCATTTCGCGCTCGGCCGTCGAGTAATCCTTCAGCGCATAGGCCGACGTGGCCATCGAGAAATGCACGCCGCGCAACACGTTGGCCTGCAGCTGGCGCTGCGGAACGTCCACTGCCTTGAGCTTTTCGAGCTTAGGGATGACCGCGCGGCCAAGATCGAGCGTGCGTCGATCGTCGCCAAGGTAGGGCGAGACATACACGCGCACCGCATCCGGGAAAATCGTCCTCGATGCTTTGACGAAGCTTCCGGGCGGCGCGTTGTCGGCCAGCCATTTTGAGAGCCGCGTGCTTACGGCAAGCGCTTCGGCGGACTGCGCCGCGTTGCCGCGGGACGCCTCCAGCACCGCGAGCCGCGACGCAAGGAAGGCCAGGTTGTTGTAGAGCAGCGGATTGGGCGGCGCTTCCCGCTCGAGGTCCAGCGCGGTCCGCAGCGTCGCGACGGCATCGGCGGGCCGGCCCATCTCCTGCTGGATGAATTGCTTGATGAGGTAGGCGACGCCGAGATTGCTCCACGAGATCGTATTGCCCGGATCGAGGCGCACGAACTCGCGCCAGGCGCGCGCCGTCGTATCCGACATGCCCAGCGCTTCGGAAAGGCGCATCTCGTCCAAAAGCATGTTGGAAAGCGGCGACGTGGTCAGCGCCTGCGCGCGCAGCGCCTGCATGTGGCCGGGGCGTTTCTCGAGTACCTGCGCCGCCACGCCCATGCCTTCCTTGCCGACGCGTTTCGCTTCGTCGCCGCGGCCCATGGCACTCCACGCCTGGACTTGCCAGGACGTCGCCTCGGCGTAGGCGGCGGCGGACGCAAGATCGGTCATCTGCAGGTTGTCTATGCTGCGCAATGTAGCGCGCGCCTCTTCCAGGGTGGCGACCGCCGCCTCGCTCTGGTCGTTGCCCATCTTGAGGTAGCCGTTCATGTTCAGCGTTTCGCCGTACGTTCGCCGCGCCGCGACCGATGCATTCGCCGACGTTGCCAACGGCTTTATGACTTCCACCGCCCGATCGCTGATCGGCAGCGCCTTGCCCTGCAGGTCGGCACTGGACGCGAGCCGCGCCTGCACGCTCAAGCCCAGCGCGAGCCCGATGGCGGTGGCCTCGGAGTCGTCGCCCTGCGCGCGCATATTGCCGAGGACTTTCACGGCTTCGTCGATCGCCTTGCCGCCTTCCTCGAGCTTCGACTGCGTGCGCAGCACGGTGCCGTAGCGCACCAGCGCCAGCGCGCGGTTGCGTTCCGTCTGCGGCGTGCGCAGGGCTTCCGGCAGCGCGTCGTAATAGTGCAGCGCGCGCTTGGCGAGCTCGCCGACGATGTCGAGCCGACCGACCGGGGCGAGTTCGAGGTAGAAATCGTCGAGCAGGTAGGCGACCAGCTTTTCCGATTCGCCGCGCGCCGCCTCGGCCATCAGGCGCGTCTGATCGGCCCGTGCCTCGGCTTCCTGCGCGCGCTTCATGCTCATGAATCCGAACACGGCGCTGCCCAGCGCGAACACGGCGAGGACCGCGCAACCGAACGCGATCTGCCGCGCTCGGACAAGCGCCTTGCGCGTGGCGATTTCGCGGGCCTTTTGCGCGGCAAGCTTCCGCTCGGCCTCGTCGCGCGCTTCCCGTTCGAGCCGCACATCGCGGCTCGCGCGGACGACGGGGCACAGCACGTCGTGCGTGAGCTCGACCCGGCGCGCGTCGAGCCGCTCCTCGATCCGCAGGAGACGACGATTCACCAGCATGGCGAGCGTTTCGGCGGGGGCGCCGGTCGCGGCGAAACCCTTCAGCACGCGCTCCTCCGCGAGGTTTTCGCGGAAGCCCGACTCGGTGAGCATCTCGTCTTCGATGAAATTGCGCACGCCTGCGGGCTGGTCGGTGAGCGCCCGCTCGTAGAATTCGGTGAGGATCGTGTCGCGCGATCCGGCCAGGAGGTCGGCGGAAATCTCGGTGCGGCCCTGCGCCAATCGCGCGTTGTTGAGCTCGCGGCAAATGAGGCTCAGGAGCGACGGCTCGACTTCGGCGTTGGCGAGCTCCGAGCCGCCCGCGATGAAGCGCACGATCGATTCGGCGACCTCCTGCGAGACGAGCTTGCCGCCGGGGTTCACCACCGCGGCCAGCGCCTGAGCCCCCGTCATCCGCGCAAGGCGCATCCGGTTTTGCGTGATCGAGGGCATGATGCCCTTCACGCCTTCGAGGTGCGCGAGATAGTCTTCGCGCAGCGCGATCAGGATGCGGTAGTCGCCGCGCGTGAAGTCGAACTTCTCCGATGCGGAATCGTCCTGATCCAGCCGCTGTTCGAGGGCCTTCGGCGGGCGATTCTCTACCAGGTCGGCCAGGTCCTCGAGGAATTCCGCGGCGCGCTTGCGGCCGAAGTCGTCGCTTTGCGCGAGCGTGAAGATTTCCTCGAATTGGTCGAAGATGAGGAGCGGAATCAGCGTCTTGCCCGACGCGTCGCGCAGCACGTCGTCGCGGTGGTGCAGGAATTCCCAGAGCGACTCGCCTTCGACCGCGGCGCCCGTCTGCGTCCATTGGCCGGACGCCTGTGTGGCGCGGAAGATCGCGTCCTTGATCTGCGCGGAAGGTGGCGGCGAATCCCTGGAGTAGTCGACGCGCACGTAGACCGGGCAGAAGCCCATCGGCCGCAGCCGCGGAACGATGCCGGCGCGCAGGATCGACGTCTTGCCGAGGCCCGATTGCCCGAAGAGGATCGTGAGGAGCTTGCGCTGCACGCGCCGGCCGAGCTCGGCGACCTCTTCCTCGCGGCCATAGAAATAGGCCTGCGTTTCCTCGGTGAACGACGCGAGGCCGAGCCACGGATGCTGCGGATCGACGGCCAGCTGCGCGGTCGTGTTGTCGGCGGACATGGTGCTCACGCGTTGCGCGAGGACAGGAATTCGCGGAGCCGCTGCGCGAATTCGGGCGTGACCTCGCCGCCGGAGAGCCGCGTGAAGTGCACGGCCTTGAACTTGTCCGGGACCTGCGCGGCGCCGCCGTTGGTGTCGTCGACGGTGACGGGCAGGATGAAGATCGCGCCCTCGGCGATGTTACGGGCGCGGTCGATCGCGTAGCTCCACTCGCGGCGGAAATAGCCTTCGAGCCGGCGTTCCGTCGCGGCCGAGACGATGGGAATGAAATACGAGCAGCGTCCGATGTTGCGCTGGATCTTGCGGTCGTAGTCGTCGCCGCCCTCGAGCCGTTCGAGGTCGAACCACGTCCTGACGCCGGCCGCGTCGAGCCCCGCCTTCAGCTTCTGCACGGCGGCGAGATCCTCGCGCGCATAGCTGATGAACACGGCGTTGTCGGGCATCTCGCGCTCGGGCGGCAGGA
>JBDTLY010000142.1:0-7619 GCA_039934535.1 Casimicrobiaceae bacterium
GTCGTTGCCCGAGTCGCCGACCATCAGTAGGCGGGAGCACGGCACGCCGAAGCGTTCCGCGACATGCAGGAGCTGCGCCGGATCCGGCTTGCGCGCCGGCAACTGGTCGCCCCCGACGATGACGGAGAAGTAATGCGCTATGCGCGCCTGATCGAGATGCGGGCGCACGAAGCGCGTCGCCTTGTTGGTTACCACGGCGAGGGGAAATTCCATCGCCGCCAGCCGCTCGAGCCCCTCCCGCATGCCCGGAAAGGGTACGGTCTCGCGGCCCAGCAGCGCGGCATAGTGGGCCTGGTAGCACGCCAGCACCGCGTCGAGATCGTTTTGCGAAATCTCGTCCACGGCGACGCTCATCGCGGCCGCGAGCGCGCGGCGCACGAGATTCGGCAGGCCCTTGCCGATCATGACGCGGATCGCGTCCTTCCGCAGCGGCGCATGGCCCAGGTCAGCCAGCGTCGCATTCATCGCCGCCGCGAGGTCGTGGACGGTGTCGAGCAGCGTGCCGTCGAGGTCGAAGGCGATCGCGCTGACCTCGAACACGCGCTCGGCGGCCGTGGGCGCGGCCGGCGGCGACGCGACGCTCATGCCTTCGCGAGTTCCGCGCGCATTTTCGCGATCGTCGCCGCGTAATCCGGTGTGCCGAAGATCGCCGATCCGGCGACGAACGTGTCGGCGCCCGCCTTGGCGATCGCCGCGATGTTGTCGACCTTCACGCCGCCGTCGACTTCGAGCATGATCGCGCGCCCGGTCTTCTGCTGCACGGCGTCGATCCGCGCGCGCGCCGCCCGCACCTTGTCGAGCGCATGCGGAATGAACGACTGCCCGCCGAAGCCCGGATTCACCGACATGATGAGCACGAGCTCGAGCTTGTCCAGCGTGTGGTCGAGCCAGTCGAGCGGCGTGCCCGGGTTGAAGACGAGCCCTGCCTTGCAGCCGCAGTCGTGGATGAGGCCGATCGTGCGGTCGACATGGTCGGAGGCCTCCGGATGGAAGCTCACGATGGCAGCGCCCGCCTTCGCGAAATCGGGAACGATGCGATCCACCGGCTTCACCATCAGGTGGACGTCGATCGGCACGGTCGCGTGCCCCTTCAGCGCTTCGCAGACCAGCGGACCGATCGTCAGGTTGGGAACGTAATGGTTGTCCATCACGTCGAAGTGGATGAGATCGGCGCCGGCGGCGACGACCGCCTTCACTTCCTCGCCGAGGCGGGCGAAGTCGGCCGAGAGCAGGGACGGCGCTATGCGGTAGTCAGGCATTCTATAATCCGGCACTCACCCGTTGGGACGCGGCCGATGGCCGACTCGAAAAAATACGACATCACGGTCGCGGCGAACGCGACTTACATCGCCGACCAGTCGGACCCGTCGCGCAACCAGTACGTGTTCGCCTACAAGATCACCGTGACCAACACCGGCAGCGTGCCGGCGAAGCTCATCAGCCGCCACTGGATCATCACCGACAGCGAGCATCGCGTCCAGGAGGTCAAGGGACTCGGCGTCATCGGCCAGCAGCCGCTGCTGAAGCCCGGCGAAAGCTTCGAGTACACGAGCGGCACGCATCTCGCCACGCCGGTCGGGACGATGCGCGGCACCTACCAGATGGTGGCCGAGGATGGGAGCGCGTTCGATGCGACGATCCCGCCCTTCACCCTGTCCGTCCCGCGCGTGCTGCATTAGGAATCGCCGGGCGGCTTGCGCCGCTTCGGTCCCATCGTCCACCACACGATGCCGACCGCGACCGCGAGCGCCAGCAGCATTTCCAGGAAGAACCAGCCCATGACCGCGGTACTCCCTCGCCGCACACGCGATTGCGTTCGCACGTGTGCCGCCGTCGCACTGCTGCTTCTCGTCACCGGTTGCATGACCGTGACGCCACTGACCGTCGCGCCACCCGTCGTTGCACCCCCCGTCGTCGCGCCACCCGTTCCGTCGCTTCCCGCAAGCTACCTTCCGGTCGCCTTCACCGCGCTCCGCGGCTGGAACGACGACCGCGTGCAGGATGCGTGGCCGGCATTTCGCGTCGGCTGCACGGCACTCGTGAAACCCGATGCCGCCCTGCGCACACTCTGGACGCCCGTGTGCACCGCCGCGGAAAACGTCGATCCGTCGGATGGCATCGCGATCCGAGCCTTCTTCGAGATCCATTTTAGCCCATACGAAGTCGTCGCCGCCGACGGCCGCGTCGACGGCATGGTCACCGGCTACTACGAGCCGTTGCTCGCGGGGAGCCGTAGCGCGACCGCGCGCTTCGCGGTGCCGCTCTACGCCGCGCCCGATGACCTCCTCACCGTCGACCTGACGGCGCTCTATCCCGAGTTCAAGGACAAGCGCCTGCGCGGCCGCGTCGATGGCCGCACGGTCGTGCCCTATTGGACGCGCGCCGAAATCGAAGGCGGCAAGGCGCCTTCCGCCGACAAGGTGCTGGTTTACGTCGAGGATCCCATCGAAGCGTTCTTTCTCGAGATCCAGGGCTCCGGCCGCGTGAAGCTCGCCGATGGCAGCGTCATGCGCGTCGGGTATGCGGACCAGAACGGCCACCCGTACCGGTCGATCGGGCGCGTGCTGATCGACCGCGGCGAGATCACGCTCGATCGCGCGTCGATGCAGGGCATCCGCGAATGGGGACGCCGGCATCCGGACCAGCTGCCCGCGCTGCTCGCCGAAAATCCGAGCTACGTGTTCTTCCGCGAAGTTCCCGCGCCACTGCCGGGCTCGCTCGAAGCGAAAATCGACGGCCCGATCGGCGCGCTCGGCGTTCCGGTCCTCGCGGGTCGCTCGATTGCGGTCGATACGCGATCGATTCCGCTTGGCGCGCCGATTTTTCTGGCCACGACTTACCCGCTTTCGACAAAACCACTGCAGCGATTGGTGCTCGCACAGGACACGGGCGGTGCGATCCGAGGTGCGGTGCGGGCCGATTTCTTCTGGGGCTTCGGCGACGACGCGGGCCGCGAAGCGGGCCGGATGAAGCAGGACGGCCGGATGTGGATCCTGTGGCCGAATGAAACGGGCCCGCCGCGTCCGTGAATTACGGTTGCGTCTCGGCGAGCACGTCTTCCGCTTGCCGGTCCGCGTGATACGACGAGCGCACCAGCGCGCCGACGGCGGCATGCCGGAACCCCATCGCATACGCCTCGCGCTCGAACATCGCGAACGTGTCGGGGTGCACGTACCGCAACACGGGGAGGTGGCCCGCCGTCGGTTGCAGGTACTGGCCGATCGTCAGCATGTCGATGCCGTGCGCGCGCATGTCGCGCATGACCGCGAGAATCTCGTCGTCGGTCTCGCCGAGCCCCACCATCAGGCCCGACTTGGTCGGGATTTCCGGGAAGCGCGCCTTGAAGTCGGCAAGCAATTTGAGCGAATGCGCGTAATCCGACCCGGGTCGGGCCTGCTTGTACAAGCGCGGCACCGTTTCCAGGTTGTGGTTCATTACGTCGGGCGGCGAAAGCGTGAGGATGTCGAGCGCGCGATCGAGCCGGCCGCGGAAGTCCGGCACCAGCACTTCGATCTGCGTTTGCGGCGAGCGCTCGCGCACCGCGCGGATGCAGTCGACGAAGTGCTGCGCGCCGCCATCGCGCAGGTCGTCGCGGTCGACACTCGTGATCACCACGTAGCGCAACTTGAGCGCGGCGATCGTCTTGGCGAGATTCGAAGTCTCGTCGGCGTCGAGCGGCAGCGGGCGGCCGTGGCCGACGTCGCAGAACGGGCAGCGCCGCGTGCAGATGTCGCCCATGATCATGAACGTCGCGGTGCCCTTGCTGAAGCATTCGCCGATGTTCGGGCACGACGCTTCCTCGCACACCGTGTGCAGGTTGTGCTCGCGCAGGATCTTCTTGATCTCGTTGAAGCGCGGCGACGACGGCGCGCGCACGCGGATCCAGTCGGGCTTCTTCAGCCGCTCGGCAGCAACGATCTTGATCGGGATGCGCGCGGTTTTCGCGGCCCCTGTTTGCTTGACGCCGGCAGCGTTGGAACTCGGCGGCGGAACGGAACTCATGTCATCCCGGCGAAGCGCGCGACGAGAATAGGCGCAAGTTGCGCACCCGCTTGCTCGACCGTTCGCGCGACCCCCAGGTCGGCGAGCTGCGTCACGGCGAGTCCCTTGTAGCCGCAGGGGTCGATGTCGGCGAAGGGGGCGAGGTCCATCGCGACGTTGAGCGCAAGGCCATGGTAGGTGCAGCCGTTGCGCACCTTGAGGCCGAGCGCGGCGATCTTCGCTTCCGTTCCCGCAACCATCACGTACACTCCCGGCGCCGCGGGTTTCCCGTATGCGGAAATCCCCATCGAATCAAGCCATTCTACTACGCTCGCCTCGATCGACCGGACCAGCGCGCGAATGCCGACGCCGTGGCGCTTGAGATCGAAAAGGAGATACGCGACGAGTTGCCCGGGCCCGTGATACGTGACCTGCCCGCCGCGGTCGACCTTCAGTGTCTGGATGCCGTTGTCCCGCAGCAGATGCTCGCGCCGCCCGGCCAGCCCCAGCGTGTAGATGGGCGGATGCTCGGTGAGCCAGATCTCGTCCGGCGTCGCTGCCGTGCGCACAGCGGTGAAGTCCTGCATCGCGCGCCACGTCGTCGCGTAGTCGGTACGGCCGAGCGACCGCGTGACGACATCGGCAGCCGCGCCTGTCATGGGCGCTTGCGCCGCGCGCGCGGCGCGGGGCCTCGCGTCGGGACCGCGGCGGCCTGCCATGCCGCTGCCGCGAATTCGAATTCGGCATCGTGCAGCACGCCGGTGCGCTGCCAGACGACGCGATCGCGCGACACGGAGAGCATCCACGTCTGCTGCTCCAGCGGAACGGGGCGGGCGAACGCAGCGGGCGACAGCACCGCGCTGCAGGTGCCGGCGCGCGGGTCGCGCACGGATTCGTAGCGGATCGCGCCGACGTCCGCCTCGCGCGCGATGCGCGCAAAATGCTGGCAGTCGGCGTAATCATCGGGCCGGATCCACGCTGCCCGGTCGCGGCTGAACGGCGGCTTTCGCAGGTCCACGCATGACGTCGCGATGCGCGAGCGAAACAGGGTCTGCGGCTTGGTCGGCATCGCTGCCAGCGCGGGCGTGTCCTGCAGATGCCGCCAGCGCCAATAACCGAGCTCCGCGCAGGCGGTGCGGATGTCGTCGGCGCCGTAAAAGACGCCAGGGTCGGCAGGCCCGCGAAACCGCGACCCGCCGCGCGGCGGCGGATAGCGGAAGGGGGTGAAGAGCAGCCAATGGAGGCGGCGCGCGGCAGGCGGCACCGCCGGCTTGCCCTCCTCGAGCAGGCGCTCCAGCAGGTGCTGCTCGTCGAGCGTGTCGACGAGCGCCGTCGTCGCCACGACGTGCTGCGCCTCGACGGCGCGCCAGAGTTCGCTCTGACACGCCGACGCGCTAGACGCGACCGCGCGCGCCGTCCAGGTAGTTGACGACACGGACGAGGCCTTCGACGGAGGCGAGGAGGTCGATCGGGCGGGCGGCGAGCGCGAGATTGTCGCTTGCGAGCCAGGTCCGCGCCGTCGCCTCGTGACCCCAGAGCACGTCGAGCGAGCGGAACAGGCGGACGAACAGGACGGCGAGCTCCCACTCCTTCGCACGCTCCCGCGCAAGCTCGTAGTGACCCGCAAAAAGGCGCGACGCGGTCGCGTCGGACACACCCAGGATCCGCCCGACCTCGCGCTGCGACAGATCGAGGAGCCGCGCTGCGCGCACCGTCGCCGTGCTCAGCACGGCGCTTTCGGCGGCAGGCTTGGGAACGGCGGAGGCGTGCAGAGCTTTCGCGGGCATGGTTCTTCTACAGAAAAATAGCTTGCAGTATTTTGCTGCAGAAATGGCCCGCCGTCAACCCGGCCCGACCCGCGCCGGCGGCGCGGCGCGCAGGGTCAAAGCACCATCGTCACCATCGGGTGCGAGGAGAGGTCGCGATAGAGGTCGTCCAGCTGCGCGCGCGAGATGGCGTTGATCGTCGCCGTGACGGACAGGTAGTTTCCCGCACTGGACGAGCGCATCTCGAGCGTCGCCGGGTCGAAGTCGGCCGCGTGCCTGGCCACCACCGCCACGATCGCCTGCGCGAACCCGTCCTGCGCGCGCCCCATCACCTTGATCGGGAAGGCGCAGGGAAACTTGAGCGGCGATTCGTCGGCAACCGGGGGAACGTTCGGCATGAGGTTTTCCATCCCGCGACAGATGACGACGTGGCGCCCGAAACACAACCCCGCGCGCGGACGGCGCCCGCTCTAAGCGTCGTCGCGCGCGTACATGTACTCGCGCGTCAGCGGATGCGGCAAACGGCCGTCGGGCAGCGGCTTGCCCGCCAGCAGCTGCCAGAGCGACAGCCAGCCGCGGTCGAACGCGTGCGCCGACCCGGCGAGATACACGCGCCAGACCCGGAATCTCTCCTCGCCGACCTCGGCGCGCACGGCGTCGGCGTTCGCTTCCAGGCCGTCGAGCCAGCACCACAGGGTCTTTGCGTAGTGCTCGCGCAGCGATTCGGCGTCAACGAGCTCGAAGCCCGCGCGCGCGAGGCCGTCGATCACCGGCGCGACATGCGCGAGCTGCCCGCCCGGGAACACGTACTCCTCGACGAAATCGCCGATGCCGCTGCCGAGGCTTGCGGCGCCGAGGACATTGAGCGTGATCCCGTGGTTCATCACAAAGCCGCCCGGCTTCAGCACCCGGTAGATCGTGCCGAAATACTTGCCGTAGCGGCGCGGGCCGACGTGCTCGAACATCCCGATGCTCGCGATCTTGTCGTAGAGCTCCGCTTCGGGCAGGTCCTCGTAATCGAGGAGCTTCACCCGCACGCGCCCTTCGAGCCCGCGCGCGGCGATCTCGCGCGTCACGTGCTGGTACTGGTGCTGCGAAAGCGTGATGCCCGTCGCGTCGACGCCGTAGTGCTGCGCGGCCCAGAAGACGAGCCCGCCCCAGCCGCAGCCGATGTCGAGGAAAGACTCGCCGGGCGCGAGGCGCAGCTTGCGGCAGATGTGGTCGAGCTTTTTCGCCTGCGCGTCGGCGAGCGTGTCGCCATCGGCGCCGAAGTAGGCGCACGAATAGACCATCCGCGGGTCGAGCCACAGCCGGTAGAACGCGTCCGAGACGTCATAGTGGTGAGCGATGTTCTTCCGGTTGCTGCGATGCTGGTTGCGGAAGGTGCGCCAGCGCGCGCGCAGCGACTCGCGGCCGTGCGCGACCGATCCGACCATCCCCTCGGTGATGCCGAGGATCCGCCGGGCGCCGCCGGTGAAGTCGATCTCGTTTTGCACGTAGGCGCGCGCGAGCCGCCCCAGTTCCGGCGACGCAAGCGCCTTCAGCGCCCTCCACGTGCGGACGATGATCTCGGCTTCGGTCGACGACGACAGCGGCACGCGGCCGCCGTCCGGCAACACGAGCATGACGGGCAGGTCACGCCCGCCGTAGCGGTTCGCGATGATCTTTTGCAGCGGCTCGGACATCGTCGGACCAGGGAAGTCGGAACCTCGTGAAATCCGGACCAAAGGACCACACCCGATTTATTCTAATGCAGCCGAAGGCGCGACGGAACCCGGTGGCGCGGACGGTTTCCCGCGCCGGCGGTGCCGGCGCTGCTACCATCGGCGCTTTCCCTTCCCTGCCGCCTCGCGCGGCGCGACTTTTGCCTCC
>JBDTLY010000143.1:0-7573 GCA_039934535.1 Casimicrobiaceae bacterium
CAGCAAACGACCGATCAAGGCGCCGGCCGATCTCGCCGGGATCAAGCTCCGCGTGCCCGGGGGCAAGTGGCGGGTGAAGATGTTCCAGGCCTACGGCGCGAACCCGAGCCCGATGAAGTTCTCCGAGGTGTTCACCGCGCTGCAGACCGGCGTGATGGACGGCGAGGAGAACCCGTTCACGCAGATCTACTCGGCGAAATTCCAGGAGGTGCAGAAGTACCTGTCGCTCACCGGGCACGTGTACACGCCCGCCTACCTCACCGTCGGCAAGACGAAGTGGGAGACGCTGCCGCCGGACGTGCGCAAGATCCTCGAGGACACGGCGAAGGAGACGCAGGCCTACGTCTACGAGACGGCGGAGAAGGACGACACCGACCTGCTCGGGAAGCTGAAGCAGGCGGGCATGCAGGTCAACGACGTCGACAAGGACGCATTCATCAGCGCGAGCAAGACGATCTACGAGGAATTCGGCAAGGAAGTCCCCGGCGCAAAGGAAGCGATCGACCGCGCCGTCGCGCTCGGGAAATAATCGGTGGCGCCGACGCCGGTCCGGGCGGGCACCGCCGGCACGCTCGCGTTGTTTCGCTCGCGTTACGGCCGGATGCTCGAGTGGGTCGTTGGCGCGCTGATGGTCGCGCTGTTCGTCGAGGTCACGCTGGGCGTGGTGTTCCGCGCGCTCGGGCAGGCGCTCATCTGGTACGACGAGCTGGCGTCGGTCCTTCTCGCGTGGCTCACCTTCTACGGCGCGGCGCTCGCATCGGTGCGGCGCGCGCACATCGGCTGCCCCGAGCTGGTCGAAGCGTTGCCGTGGCGCGCCCGGCGCCTGCTTTCGATAGCGGCCCAGCTTATCGTGATCGCGTTCTTCGTGCTGCTGGGCGGCGTCGGCGCATCGATCCTGCCGATCCTCGCGACCGATTCGATGGTGAGCCTGTCGTGGGTGCCGATGAGCGTCGTGCAGTCGGTCATTCCCATCGCGGCGGCGCTGATCGTGATCGCCGAGTTCACGCACCTCATCGACCTTCTCGTCGCGACCGAGCCGCCGGGCGCCGCCGGTGGAGTGGCGTTGGCCGACGGCCTGCACTAGGAATTTCACGATGGGGATCATGCTCGGGCTGTTCGCGGCTGTCCTCGCCCTGGTGCTGATCAACGTGCCGATCGCCGTGGCGCTTGGCGTCGTCGCGCTGATCGCGATGGTCGCGACGCACGGGATCGGGATCCTCCCGAATCTCGCCGTCGTCACCTACAACGGCGCCACGAGCTTTCCGCTGCTCGCGATTCCGCTGTTCATCCTCGCGGGCGCGATCATGAACGCGTCGGGAATCTCGCGGCGGCTGATCGCCTTCGCGTCGTCGCTGTTCGGCTGGATTCGCGGCGGCCTCGCGCACGTGTCGATCGGCGCATCGCTGTTCTTCGCGGAAATCTCGGGCTCGGCGGTTGCCGACGTCGCGGCGCTGGGCTCGATCCTCATTCCGGGCATGAAGGCCAAGGGCTACCCGGCGGCCTTTGCCGCGGCCGTGATGTCATCCGCGGCGACGCTCGCGGTGATCATCCCGCCGTCGATCCCGATGATCCTCTACGCCGTGATGGCGGAGACGTCGGTCGTCCAGCTGTTCGTCGCCGGCATCGTGCCGGGCATCATCGGCGGCATCGGGCTCATGGGCATGGCCTACGCGCTGGCGCGCCGGTACAACCTGCCGCGCGAGGAGGCGTTCTCGTGGCGGCGCGTGCGGAGCACCGCGCGCGAGGCGCTGTGGGCATTCCTGCTCCCCATCATCATCCTCGGCGGCATCTTCGGCGGCGTGGTGACAGCGACCGAGGGCGCAGCGCTCGCCGTGGTGGCGGCGCTCGCCGTCGGACTCCTCATCTACCGCGAGCTCAATATCGGACACCTGAGACAGGCGATCATCGAAGGCGCGATCCAGACCGCCGTCGTCATGCTGCTGGTCGCGACCAGCGCGCTCCTCGGAACGTATCTCACCGAAGTGCAGGCGCCGCAGGCGCTCGCGCACGCCGTGTCGGAGATGACGCGCAACAAGTGGCTCGTGCTCGCGCTCCTCAACGTGCTGTTCCTGCTGCTCGGCATGTTCCTGCATTCGGCGGCGGCGATCATCCTCGTCGTGCCGGTGGTCATGCCGCTCGTCAAGGCGGTGGGGATCGATCCCGTGCACTTCGGCCTCATCGTCACCGTGAACCTCGGCATCGGCCAGCAGACACCGCCCGTCGCGAGCGTGCTGATGGTGGCGAGCTCGATCGCCAAGGAGTCGATCTGGGCCGTCACGCGCGTAAACGTCTGGTTCGTCGCCGTGCTCGTGGCCGTTCTGCTGCTCGTCACCTACGTGCCGGTCACCGGTCTCGGCCTCGTCAACCTGTTCTATCGGTGAGCGATCGCGTGGACGGACTGATAGACGTTGCGCGCGAGGGCGCCATCGCCACCGTCGTCCTCAACCGGCCGTCCAAGCTCAACGCGCTGACGAAGGCGATGTGGATCGAGCTGGGCGCTGCGGTGAATGCGCTGTCTTCCGACGACGGCGTTCACTGCATCATCGTCCGCGGCGCCGGCGAGAAGGCGTTTTCCCCGGGCAACGACATCGGCGAATTCGCGACCGAGCGCTCAAACAAGGCGCAGGCCATCGCGTATGGCGCCGCGATGCACGACACCGCGCACGCGCTCGCCGCGTGCCGCCATCCGCTCGTCGCGCAGATCCACGGCATCTGCGTGGGCGGCGGGCTCGAAATCGCCGCGTTGTGCGACCTGCGGATCTGCGGCGCGTCGAGCCGCTTCGGCGCGCCGATCAAGAACCTCGGGCTCGTGATGGCCTATGCGGAAATGGCGCCGCTCGTGGATCTCGTCGGCAAAACCGTGGCGCTCGAACTGCTGCTCGAAGGACGCATCCTCGACGCCGCCGAAGCGAAGGAAAGAGGACTGGTGACCCGCGTCGTGCCCGACGCCGACGTCGCCGCGGAAGCGCGGGCGACGGCCGAGCGCATTGCCGAAGGGGCGCCGCTGGTCGCGCGCTGGCACAAGAAATTCGCACGCCGGCTCGCGGACCCTCGGCCGTTGTCGCCGGCGGAGCGCGACGAGTGCTTCGACTGCTTCGACACCGAGGATTTCCGCATCGGCTACGCCGCGTTCCTCGCCAAGCGCAAGCCCGAGTTCCGCGGCCGATGAGCGACGCCGTTCCTCCGACGCCTCATCCCGGGCCGCTCGCGGGGATGCGCGTGCTGGAGCTCGCGCAGATCATGGCCGGACCCACCTGCGGCGCGATGCTCGCGGACCTCGGCGCCGACGTGATCAAGGTCGAAAAGACGGCCGGCGGCGACGACGCGCGCGGCTATCGCGAACCGCGCGTCAACGGCGTCTCCGCGCCATTCCTGATGGTCAACCGCGGCAAGCGCGGGATCGCCCTCGATCTCAAGTGTCAGGAAGGCCGCGGCATCCTCTTGCGGATGGTGCGCACCGCCGACGTGCTCATCGAGAATTTCCGGCGCGACACGATGGACCGGCTGGGCCTGTCCTACGACGTGCTCGCCGCCGAAAATCCGGCGCTCATCTACTGCGCGATCACCGGCTTCGGACGCGACGGTCCGCTCGCCGACAACGGCGGCTTCGATCTCGTTGCGCAAGGATTCGCGGGCCTCATGGCGATCACGGGCGAGCCGGGCCGGCCACCGGTGAAAACCGGCAATCCTGTGTCCGACATCAACGCCGGCATCCTGGCGACCGTCGGCATTCTCGCGGCCTACGCGCACCGGTTGAAGACGGGACGCGGGCAGGTCGTCGACACGTCGCTGATGGAAGCCGCGCTGCAGCAGACGCAATGGCACGCGGCGAGTTTCTTCGCGACGGGCGTATCGCCGGGCCCGCTCGGCTCCGCGCACATCCTGACCGCACCGTATCAGGCGTTCAGGACGAGCGACGGCTGGATCAACATCGGCGGCGCGAACCAGTCGAACTGGGAGCGCATCGCCGACGTCCTGCGACATCCGGAGTGGCGGGTCGACCCGCGATTCGCGACGAACACCGCGCGCATGCAGAACCTGCAGGCACTCGTGACGGCGATGAACGATGTGCTCGCGCACAAGACGCGCGCCGAATGGCTCGCTCTTCTCGACGCCGCCGGCGTGCCGGCGGGACCGGTCCACTCGCTGGGCGAAGCGCTGACGCATCCGCAGACGCTCGCGCGCGGCATGGTTGTCGATCTCGTCCATCCGCAGGCAGGCCCGACCAAGGCGCTCGGCTGCCCGATCCACTTCTCGGCGACGCCCGCCCGCGTCGACCGTCCCGCGCCGCTCCTTGGCGAGCACACCCGCGAGCTGCTGCGCGAATGCGGCTACGCGGACACCGAGATCGACGCGTTTGCGGCGGACGGGGTCGTCGCGACAACGGACGCCTAATCCAGCAGGAACTCCAGCTGCAGGTTCGCCACTTCGATGACGTCGCCGTGGCGCAGGGCACACGCTTCCTTGCCGATGGTTTGACGGTTGACGCGCGGATAAGTGCGCCCTTCCACGTGGGTGATGAAATAGCCGTGCGGGCGCCGCGCAATGACTGCCAGGCGATCTCCGGGATTGCCGAATGTCGCGACCACGCGGTCCAGTTCGACCGACTCGCCGGCGCGATCTCCGGCGATCACTCGGACCTGTCCTATCGGGAAATTGACGCTCGAGAAGCGCGCGGACGGCACAGGCGAATCTTCCGGCGGCGCCCCGGATTCGCGCACGCCGCCCACGGCAGTGCCGTGCAGCCCCTCGATCAGCATCGTGCGCTCGAGGTCTCGTTCCGCGGACACCTTCGGGTTCAGGTAGCGCAGGTAAAACGCACCGAACTGGACCACGTCGCCATGCTGCAGGATGTGTCTGGAAACGCGCGTGCCGTTGACGAAGGTGCCGTTGGCGCTCTTCCGGTCCTCGAGGATATGGTCGTTGCCAACCGGGACGATGACGGCATGCTCCGCATCCACCGCCGGATCGTCGATCACGACATTGTTGTGCGGTTCGCGGCCAATGTTAACGAGCTCCTGCTCGAGAAAGCTCTGATGAACGATCGACCCGCCCGCACTCAGTACCAGTTTGGCCATGGGCTTATCCGAACCGTGTCATCGGAACCAGCGAAACCGCCGGGCGATCCAGCGCCGGAAATTGGAGGCCGGCAGCGGCTTGCCCACCTTGGCAAGGATCACCGAGACATTGTCGTAACCGCCATTGTCCTTGGCCGCCTGGACCAGGTGATCCGCGGCGAGCGGCAAGTTCGACTTGAGGGCGCGCACGATGAGCTCGATGTCGGCATCGTCGACGAGGTCGTTGAGGCCGTCGGAGCACAGCACGAAGACGTCACCGGGCAACGCGTCGTCCTCGCGCACGTGGGCGTGAATGCTCTCCGCGATGCCCAGCGCCTGGGTGACGAGGCTGCGGTTGTGCGACGCGCGCGCATCCGCCGCCGAGATGAGGCCAAGCTCGATCTGGTCGCGGAGCAGCGAATCGTCGCGCGTGAGAAGCTGCAGGGCGTCGTTGCGGAGTCGGTAGATGCGCGAGTCGCCGATGTGCCCCAGGGCGACGCGATCGTCGTAGAACACGGCCAGGGCCAGGGTGGTGCCCATCCCGTGGTACGTCGACTCGGCCTGCGCGGCCTCGAAGACCGCCGTATTGGCGCGATTTATGCTTAGGTCGAGGGCCCGCAACGGCGAATGCGGACCTTCGCCTGACCGGAATTGGGTGCCCTGGGTCTGGAGGTCGCTGAAGATGATTTGGGAGGCCATGTGGCTGGCGACCTCACCGGCGCGGTGCCCCCCCATGCCGTCGGCGAGGACCGCCACCCCGATTTCGGGGTCGGTCGCGACGCTGTCCTCGTTGAACTGGCGCACGCTGCCGACGTCGGTAACAGCCGCCATTTCGATAAAATTATGCGCCATGCTTCGAAAAATTCTGTCTGCTTGACTCGAACGCGAGATAGGCTGTCTGGCGCGGAGGCGATCAAAGGATTGAAGTATTGCATGCCCACGCGTCCCGAATCCGCCATCGCTGGACAGAGGCGTCACCGCATATGCCACCCGACCTGCTAGGCCGCTACGAGATTACCGGGGAACTCGGCCGCGGGGCGATGGGTGTCGTGTACAAGGCGCGCGACCCGCTGATCGATCGCGTCGTGGCGATCAAGACCGTGGGCCTCGACCTGTCCCCCGAGGAGTCTGACGCCTTCGAGCAGCGCTTCTTTCGCGAGGCCAAGTCCGCCGGGCGCCTCAATCATCCCAATATCGTCACGATCCACGACGTGGGCAGAAGCAATGGCTCTGCCTACATCGCCATGGAGTTCCTGCAGGGCCAGTCGCTGCGCGAAATTCTCGACTCGGGCGTCGTTCTGCCACCTGAACGGATCGCGGAGATCATCGCGCAGGTTGCCGACGGGCTCGCGTTCGCGCACGAGAACGGCGTCGTGCACCGCGACATCAAGCCGCCCAACATCATGGTGCTCGACAACGGCGTGGTCAAAATCACCGATTTCGGCATTGCGATGCTGCCCACGGGCGGCCGGACGCTGGTCGGCACGGTCTTCGGATCGCCCAAATACATGTCGCCTGAGCGGATCGCCGGGCACAAGGTGGACGGCCGTTCCGACATCTTTTCGCTGGGCACCGTACTCTACGAGATGCTCACCGGGTTCACGCCGTTCTTCGGCGGCGACCTCAAGACTGTTTTCGACCAGGTCATCAACGAGACGCCGGCCGCCCCGAGCACCCGCAACAAGGGCATCGCGCCCGCGTTCGACTACATCGTCGCCAAGGCAATGGCAAAACATCCGGACGATCGTTACGCGAATGCGCAGGCGATGGCCGAGGATCTCCGGAAGTTCCGCGAACTCAATCCGCCGATCATTGCGCCTGCGCCAGCGCGCACGCTGGAGCGTCGCCGGGTGCCGCGGAACACCGCCGGCCCCGCCGAAATCCGCGATCCGTATGTCGCGGCGGCAGCGCCGGTACCACCACCCTCGTCCCCCACCCCTTCTACCGACAACGCAGCTATCGCAAAACAGCGAAAGCGGGTCGCGTATGGCGTTTTCGCCGCGCTGTTCGTCGTCGTTGCGGTTGGCGTATTGCTGTCGACACGCCACCCGGATCGTCCGCCGCCCATCACAATACAGGCGGACGACAAGGCGCCCGCCGAGACGCTGGCGGATCCAAAGCCCAGCGCCCCGGTTCTTCCAAGCGCGGCGGCCGAGCCGGTGGAGCACTCGGCGCCAACCACACCAACCGCGGCGCCGCCAACGCCCGAACCGACGCCTGTCGCCGTCGTGCCGGCGCCCGCGATCGCGAAGCCGATGGCCCGGTTGAGCCTCGCGGTGACGCCCTGGGGCGAGGTTTACGTCGACGGTAGGAAATCAGGCATCTCTCCGCCCTTGACGGAGTTGAAACTCGCGCCGGGCAAGCACACCATCGAGATTCGAAACACGACCTTTCCGCCCTACTCCCAAACTGTGAACCTCGACGCCAACGCCACCCTCAAGATCAGGCACAAATTTCAATGAAGACTCTCTTGAATTGCTTTTCGCGCCAGGCATGGCTACCCGCATTGTTGCTCG